>CAZNPI010000146.1:0-1608 GCA_964575015.1 uncultured Gammaproteobacteria bacterium | reverse complement strand
CAGTCCCTCAAGGATGGCTTTCAACTCTGCTCGCTGATTCGTGGAACGTTTCCACATTCCAACCTGCTGATGCAGGATTTCTTCTTTCGCATTCAGTGCCACGAACCCGTAAGCTGACGGTCCAGGGTTGGTCGGCTCTGTTGATCCGTCTGTGTAAATCTGATATGTCATGCCTTAGCTCCTCCAACATTGGCAGTAAATACAATCATGGAAACTCCAACCCATTATTAGCGGGGCGCTTGGGAGTGGACGCAGCGGTAGCTAAGAGGTAGGCCGAAATGGCACAACCTCAAAACTACCTTATTTCTCACAAGAGACCTAAGCGAGTATGCCCGTCTAGCGTATCTTGCGGCGAACCTTCTAATTGGACAACCTGATGCAAGATGGAGCCGCTTGTCCAATTTCGTCTACACTGTAGAATCCCACGGGCTGCTGTCAGCCTTTTACGCCGTTTCCACGCTTGCGCGTGCCCACAACCAAATTGGTAGGACACTCCCTTGACTTATCGCCAAGGGGCTTGCGCTCTGACGGTTTTATACTCCCCGGTGGGCGGCATCATTTGAGCCAGGTCTACCGAACCAGCCTCTCAAACGACGGTGTTCACGACCGATAAGAAGGGAGTCCCGCAGCCAAAGGAGAGCCGCGCCTTCGCTGGCCCCATCTTCGACTTCGCCACCTTGCTGCCGTTTTTCTCGTACAGCGTAGCAACGGAATTCGTCTAACACTTCCGGCCCTCACTTCAGCTTTAGCGACACTTAAGTCAAGGCTGAAAAAGAAAAGAGGGCCTGCAATTTGTCAAACACGGTTTTGCACAACTCGCATCCGAACAAAGGCCGCAGGCCCTCTAACTCTGAGAATCCACTACCTTTATACGGATTCTACGAGTTGTGCGGGAGCAGGCTAGCATACTTTTGTCAATTTGTCAAGAAAAATCTTTCTACTTGACGGAAATAATCTGACAGTGATATTATGCGAGACATAGGAGGTTGTCAAGGAATGGTTAGAGAATCGCACAACAGTAATACTCATTTAACAAACTTTGAGGCACACCTACTGCCGATCTACGAACAAGCAATCCAGGAATCAGGTTGGGGACATCGGCTCAGGATCACATCCTGCGCGGAGCGCCCCGGGATGTTTTCGTTGCACACCTGCGCCAAAAGCGTAAATCACGGCCCTTTCTGGAAAATGTTCTACACGATTATGGCGGAGAAGGCGTTACGGCTTGGCTGCACGCTTCCAAAAGGCTTTCACGTTGGCAGACCGTTGCCGTTTACGACGCGGCAGTGGCTGGATAGCAAGCTCAAGGAGGGCGCAAATGAGTGACTGGAAGAAGGTTAGCCAGCACCGTCCTCCGCTTAACGTCCTCTTGAAAACACGTCGAGTTTCGTCTCAGGATGGAACTCGCGGAATGGCGCTACTCAAGCGAACGTCTCAGGGTTGGCGCTTTCGTGACGGCTCGCAGGCGACAGTCCCGACCGAATGGCGAGAGATTATACATGTCATCCTCGACAATGATTACTGGATGCAGTTCCATAGCCCTGCTGAGCAAGCCGCAGTTTTAGCGGAGAAGCGCGATGAGTGAAAAGAAGAAGGTCTTATTGTTCT
>CAZNPI010000145.1:0-1638 GCA_964575015.1 uncultured Gammaproteobacteria bacterium | reverse complement strand
ACGAATACAGTCGTTCTTGCCAAGTGTTGTTTTGAATACGATTGTGTTCTTTTGCATAAACGCCTAATGAGTATCCTGGATTGATGGTTTCCCAGAACGATGCATCATCAGAAATGTCCCATCGAAATACACGCACCGTACCCATGAGTACATCGTTTGTAAAAGCGGAAAATCCGGCGTCAATGCCACATGGTGGACGAAAGATCGAATATCGGATTCCTGTTGCAAAGCCATGAATGAGAACGATGTCGGCCATATGTATTAATAGAATATATCGGATGATGCATTTGGGACAGATCCTATATGCTATACTTCTTCTCAGAATAATTCATTCACTTCATCTCTATGGCAAAAGGAAACAACGCACAGAAGAAAAATAAGGAAAAAAAGAAAAAGAAGAAGTAAGAGTTAGGAAAAGAATGCGATCGGATCTCGGTCGATAATCATTTTTTTGGAGAACGGCTTGAGTACCATATCAAGCCGTTCTTCTGTTGTGGTTAACGGCGCAATGATATGAATCACCCATCTAGCGCCTCTTGAGGCGGCTCGGAACGGCACAGGGAATGGACCACGGACGTGAACGCCTGGAATCGCTTCCATAGCTGTTGTGAGATCTGTGGTTGCTCCTTGTGCAACAGCTTCGATTCCATCAACTAAACATTTGATGAGTTGAAATGTTGGTGGGTAGCCGAAAACGCCACGATCTTGCCATTCCTGTTTCCACGTTTGGCGAACACCCTCGGCAGTAAGAAGTGCGTGCGCTTCGGTGAGCAGTTCTTCCGGTCCTTGGGCAACGAGTTGTGCGCCTGCGCATACGATTTTGCTCGCTATGCGTCGCCAGCTGATTGTGAATTTTTCTTTTCGTCGGATGTCCTCGATGGCTCCGCTGGTGAGCGAAAGATCTGTACATACGATAAAACTATTTGGTGGTATGGGCATCGTCTGGAATGTATGGGTGTCTACGATTTGCACATTGTTCGCAACGATCTGTGCATCGAGCTGTTGCCGAATATGATCAATCCCAGATCGTCCTGCTAGTAGGTTATACCCTCCGCAGTTCTTGCATTGATCCGGTGGCGTGTCTCTTTTTCCGCAACGTCGACAGAGCGACTTGCCTGCAATAAGGGAGACCTGGAAGCCGCAGGAAACACAGGCGGCAACCCACCCGCAATCTTTGCACGCAATGCGAGCGCGTTCGCCGCGAATCGGGTGGAGGATGATGACCGGTCGTTTATCTTCAACAGCTTCGTGAATTTGTGTGAGCGTGAGTGCAGAGACCTGATCGATCGTGGAAAAAGATCGGCGTTGCCATGGATCAGCACGCCAATTCAGCTGAATCTCCGGAATATTTTTCCATTCGATCGTTGCATTGCTGAGCGGTGGCGTTGTTGAGAATTTCAGAATTGAAACGTCCGGTCGAAGTCGTCCGATCTCTTTGATGAGCCAACGTGTATCAATACGTGGACTTGCTTCATCCTGTTTCCAATCATCATTTTCTGGTTCATCTAGCAAAATGTGTTCTGCTTGGCTTGCGATCCAGCTTCCGATGCGCGTGGTCACGATCATCGGTATTTCACCGGTCAAAAATTTGGTCAGTGTTTTCCATGCGGCTCCCGTTGGGAGTTCGCTATGAAATAA
>CAZNPI010000144.1:1268-1676 GCA_964575015.1 uncultured Gammaproteobacteria bacterium | reverse complement strand
CATCGGAATACCGTGCGGCAGGTTCGGTGAAGTGTTGCTTCCCTTCAATGGAATTTGCTTTGACGGTTTCACCTTTCACGAGTGTTGGCAAAAACTTATCCTTATCTTGATCCGGGTAAAGCTTGAGATACCCATCAAACATCACCTGTTGCCCTGTGGAGCGGAACATGGCGCGTCCTGAGGTCAAATCTGCTGAGGTGCCTAAAAGCACTGCAGCGGGCATTTGCGTGGCTACAGCGCGTTGCCAGATGAGCTCGTAGAGTTTTAGTGCATTTGGTTCGAGATGCGCAGCAACATCCTCCGGTCGTCTGGATGGATCGGTTGGACGAATGGCTTCGTGAGCTTCTTGTGCGCCTTTGCTCTTTGTTTTGTATTTACGTGGTTCTGTGAGTGCGTATTCTGAGCCAA
>CAZNPI010000144.1:0-1258 GCA_964575015.1 uncultured Gammaproteobacteria bacterium | reverse complement strand
GACGGAATCGGTACGCATGTAGGTGATCAAACCAACGGAGCCATGCGCACCGAGCTCTGTACCTTCGTAGAGCTTTTGAGCGATCATCATCGTCTGCTTTGCAGAAAATCCAAGTCGTTTGTTTGCATCCTGCTGCAACGTTGATGTTGTGAATGGTGCTGGGGGATTGACGCGTCGTTCTTTTGTTTCAACATTTGTAACGGTAAATGGTTTTCCGATGATTTCCGCAACAAGCTCATCAGCCTCCGCCTTTGTCTTGATCGCCATTTTTTCGAGCGTCTTTCCATCAAGAGCGTGAAGCTTTCCATCAAACGTTGTTGTGTCTTTGAGTCCTTGGAATTCACCTTCAATGGTCCAGTATTCTTCCGGAACAAATGCAACAATTTCACGTTCACGTTCAACGATTAAGCGGACAGCAACGGATTGTACGCGACCGGCAGAAAGGCCTCGTTTCACATTACGCCACAAAAATGGGCTGAGCTGATACCCCACCAAGCGATCCATTACTCGTCGCGCCTGCTGCGCATTGATCAAATTCATGTCGAGATGACGCGGATGTTCAATGGCGTGTTTGATCGCACTTTCCGTGATTTCGTGGAACGTGATTCGTTCTGCGGTGGCTGGATCAACGTCTAAAATGGCAGCGATGTGCCAGGAGATTGCTTCTCCTTCTCGATCTTCATCCGTCGCGAGTAAGATGTGTGATGCTTTTTTTGCCGCATCTTTCAATTCTTTGACCTTTGCTTTGTGATCCGCAGACACGACGTAGGTCGGTTCAAAGTTATGTTCTACATCAACGCCGAGCTTTGATTTTGGCAAATCTCGCACATGACCAAAACTAGCAATGACTTTGTAGTCTTTGCCAAGAAAACGTGAAATGGTCTTTGCTTTTGTTGGAGACTCAACGATGACAAGATTCATAGATAATGCGTGAGTTATACCAGACGAAGAGGTATGGGTCAATCGGAAGTGGGGTGAAATGACCCGCGAAGTCGGTACCGTTTTCCTCCAATATCTTCAATGATTCCACGCATTTCGAGCTGCAGAAGGATCGTCGAAATGCTCATGAATGGACGCTGTATTTTTCGTGTCAGTTCATCAATCGAAAGAGGTTCAGTTAATGCCATCACGATGTCGATTTCTTCTGGGTGCAGGCTGTCTCTGCCTATGGCTGTTTCGGTTATTTTTGCTGGCCCGGTTACTCCATGATGTGTGATGATTGTTTCTGGTCCGATGTACGGCGTCGCACCCATTCCGA
>CAZNPI010000143.1:0-1735 GCA_964575015.1 uncultured Gammaproteobacteria bacterium | reverse complement strand
TCCCGGATCGAGTGGTGGCCCTTTGCTGGATACAAGCCACAAGGTTCTGGGAGTGAATACTGCGATCGTTCTAGATCGGCACGATATGTATCTTTCCGTTCCCGCGATCGCCGTACGAGACGCTCTGCAAAAAGCCCTAACGGTCCGCGAAAAGCGAACGGACAAGACCTGGATGACTCAGCATCTCCAAAGCGCATGCCACCAATTCGTGAGTGAGCTTGCAGCAGGGTCATCCTCTCGCGCCGATCGCGTAATCCCACATCTTTCAACCAAGATCGTGGCGGAAAAAGGAGTTCCCGCCTACAACAAGTTTTCAGACGAGCTGCACGATCTGTTCTTCAAGGATCCGTATCTCGGAATGCAGGCATCTCTCGCACTTCTCCTACGCCTCGTTTTCGTCCAAGCGGAAGGAATCTCAGTTTCAGAGCAGTGCCAACGCATCAATCCCGGAGATGATCCGCTGGATCCGCAACGCGATGTTCGGATTACCGTGGGAATGCACAACGGCACCAACATCGAACTCTCATGGCGCTTCGAACGCGGTGAGTGGCGCCTGACAGATTTCAGCAACTAACCTCACACACCTCATGCCTCTACCATCATGGTCGAGGCTCTTTTATTTTCCATCAGGACAAATGCAGCCACCTCTGCTATGCTATACGTACATTCATATGTCAAACCATTTTTTCAAAAAAATGACACTTGGTCTGTGTAGCGTATCGCTCATAGCAACACCAGTTTTTGCAGCAACGAGCGAACCTGAATCAAAATGCGTTACAGCAAAGACAAAAGCAACATATGCGAACGTGACAGCATTAATGGAAAAAGATATTGCGCCTTATGCAAAAACAGCTTCTGCCACAGCAGCTATTGAAGCATATCGACAAACAATGACCATCGCCTGGGACGCAATGAAAGAACCGTATTGCGGATTTGGATCATACGGAACGGCCTCCGCAATCAAATCCTATGCCAAAAACGTCGCACGCGCGCGAGCCACATTTTTAGCTCAAGCAAAAGGTAAACCAGTCAGTGCCGCAACTACAGCTCCAGCACCGAAACCAGCACCGCTTGCCGTCGTACCAGAACCAAAAGCGGCACCGACAGCCGTTACGGCGCCAACACCATCATCAATAGACCTGACGAGTCTCCGTGGACTTCATCGCGGCATGGACACTCTGGCAGTTCTCAATCTACAAAAGCTGTTGAACCGCTATCTGGGACCTAAAGCAGACGACTCAATTCTCACCGGTTTTTTCGGACCAAAAACAGAAAAAATTCTGATTCAATTTCAAATCAACAAACACATTATCGATAGTGCAGACGAGCCAGGCGCCGGATTAGTAGGACCAAAGACCGCTGCGGCATTAAGCAAACTGTAAGTTTCATTTCCCAACCGCTAGAACAAACCCATAGACCCGTTTCACTCCTGAATGTTTTAGTACTCGAGCAGCCTCCTGCATCGTTGAACCCGTTGTACATACATCATCAACGAGCAAAACAGCTTCAGGAACAACGTCTGTCGGCATACAAAAGAAAAGCTGTTGAACATTTGCTGTACGTAGTGGTCCGGGATCAATACTCGCCTGCGTTACTCGATCCTCATCGCATCGTGCAAGCAATTGATGCATCGTTCCCCATGGCAGCAGCTCTGTTTGAATAATGTCAGCAATCAATGCAGCCTGATCAAATCCACGAGAGCGGACACGATTTGGTGAAGCGGGAATATGCTGAA
>CAZNPI010000142.1:0-1751 GCA_964575015.1 uncultured Gammaproteobacteria bacterium | reverse complement strand
GCGCAATCGTCCATGCCGGGATTAAACCCGCGAAAAATGACGCAATTGTGAGGCTAACCATTCCGACAATCGTGGTGACGTTGCTATGCGCAAGTGACAGCTTTCCGAAGACAACATCAATAGGATACGCGGTTAATAATGGAGTCAAGAACCAAAAAACAAGAATATACCCAATCGTAACGCCACAGCACGCATAAAAGATGGACTGGAATACATAGGACAGAACAATAATCCGCTCTCTAATTCCGATGGCCTTCATAATACCGATCTGTCGTCGTTTTGTGATGGCATTCACATAGACAAGAGCGAACATGCTGATAGCAACGACCAAGACACTGATCGCACTCACGATGCCCGCAATCAAGTCTAACGCATTCAAAAATGCAGAGAATGCACCGAGCAGCATCAAATAGGACTGGATCTTCAACGTCGGCGCGATTTCACGAATACGCTCTATCAGCGCTTCAATCGAAACTCGTGAGGTGTCTGCTCGAACAAGAATCTGAGAAGCTTCATTATTTACGGATAATACGGATTCAGCCTCATCCATGGAGATAAACGTCTCGAATAAGCCAATGGCATCATTATAAATCCCCTTGATGTGATATCTACGCGTTAAACCGTTTGCATATGTAATATCTACATCATTCCCAACCCGAGCCCCGCCAAGATCCGATGGCGCAAAAATCCCATACCCACCCGCAAGAGCGGAACTCAATATAATCTGATCTCGATCCGTAGACTCTAACCACTTCCCATCAATCAAAAACTTGTCCAATGAAAGAACTCGGCGCTCTTCCGATGGATCAATACCCACGATGGACCCAGAAACATGACGATAGACGCCATTATGCAACTTATCGAATCCAATTGATCCAGCGAGAAGATAATGACGGACCGTACCAACCACGCCGGGGATTGATTGAATCTGGGCTCGAAGGTCATCCTGATTTTGAATATACGCTTTTACTCTTGGCTCTTGTTGCGCACTGATTGTGATATGTGAACTAAACAAATCAATAACACTCGTTATCATCAATTTCTGTAGACCGAATAAAATACCCGAAATAAACAGCATGTTCAAAAAACTTAACGATAAAACAAAGATCAACAATACGGACGTCGATCTGCTTCCGCGCAAAATCGTTTTATAGGCAAGAAAGGCGGCTGTTTTAATTTCTTGAAATGTCACATGATCTATACGATGCTCGTATCATAGTTCAGCGGAAAAGAAAGCTCAAACAAAACGCTTACGCAACAGATATTTTGTCAGCTCCAACACAGGAATAGTCGTGAGTGCCGTACCAGCCGCAACACTCCATTCAAATAGAGACAACGCATTCACATGAAATACAGTATGAAAAAATGGAATCGTAATAATACAAACCAATAAGAGCAACTCCCACAAAACTGCACGATTCAACCAACGATTTGAAAACGGATGAGATGCAATCGAGCGATAATGTGGACGGAAGCAGTACGTATTCAGAAGCTGCATCAAAACAACAGAAACAAATACCATCGTCATTGCCGTTTCTAATCGAACCGTATTTTTTGCCCACAAAAATAATCCAAGTTGTGCAAGCACGATCCAGCTGCCACCAATTGCCATCAACGTATAAATCGAACGATTAAAGATGCTAGCCTTGTGATTTCGTGGCGGCAAACGCATCACGCCACCATCACCAGAATCGACGGCAAGAGCTAATGCAGGCAAACCATCAGAAGCTAGATTAATATACAAAATCTGA
>CAZNPI010000141.1:893-1772 GCA_964575015.1 uncultured Gammaproteobacteria bacterium | reverse complement strand
GAAGAACTCGAAGAAGAAATCGCGAAAGGGAGAACAACAAAAGAACTTCGTAAGGGAGCAACGAAAAAGGAGCTCATTGATATGCAACATGACACAGTCATTGGAATGTCATTTTCTCAATGTATCACCTTCTTCATCATATCCACGGCTGCAATGACTTTTTTCAAAAATGGTCTATTTGACATTGAAACAACAGCTCAAGCCGCGCAAGCACTCGAACCACTAGCCGGACGTTTCGCTGCACTTCTCTACACTGCAGGAATTATTGGCACAGGCCTACTCGCCGTCCCAGTCCTTTCCGCCTCCGCTTCATACGCTCTAGCGGACGGATTTGGCTGGCGCGAAGGACTGTACCGTAAATTCCGTGAAGCACACGGATTCTACGGCATTATTACACTTTCAACACTCGTCGGGTTAATGATTAATTTCATCGGAATCAACCCGATCAAAGCACTCATCTGGACCGCTGTCGTGAATGGCCTCATTACACCTCCGATCATCCTGATTATGCTGCTGATCGCAAACAACTCGAAGATCATGGGAAAACATGTGAATGGGAGCGTCTCAAATTTCCTTGTTGGGGGCACACTCATTATTACGACCATTGCGAGCACCCTGCTCTTCGTCTTATAACAGCACTCGACAAACAGTCTTTCTTTTTTTTGTGCCTCCATCTACGATAGTCTGCATATGGAGGATGAATCACGACTTATCGCCCCAGATGCCGTTCCCGCAGATGTTGGTTTTGATTTATCACTTCGCCCAAAAACGCTTAGCGAGTTCATCGGACAACCTCGTCTCAAAGAAACTCTCTCCGTGTTTTTAGCAGCTGCCAGACATCGTGATGCGCCCCGCCGGCATGTGCGTGCTCACACGCGA
>CAZNPI010000141.1:0-883 GCA_964575015.1 uncultured Gammaproteobacteria bacterium | reverse complement strand
ATCGTGATGAACCGTGTGAACACGTTCTTCTCTACGGTCCTCCTGGGCTTGGGAAGACGACGCTTGCTCATGTTATCGCAAAAGAAATGAATGCAAACGTCAAAGTGACGAGCGGACCTGCATTAGATAAGGTTGGTGATCTAGCTGCGATTTTAACAAATCTTGAAGATGGCGACGTACTATTCATCGATGAAATCCATCGAATGAACCACAACATCGAAGAGGTGCTGTATCCAGCGATGGAAGACTTTGCACTCGACCTCATGATTGGTAAAGGACCAACAGCTCGCGCACTGCGACTCGACCTGAAACGTTTTACGCTTGTTGGTGCAACAACAAAAATGAGCCTCCTCTCTGCCCCACTCCGCGATCGTTTCGGCGCAATCTACCATCTCGACTTTTATGGTATCGACGAGATGACGGCGATCATTCAACGGACAGCACAGCTCCTCAATATCCCAATTGAACCAGAACCGGCTCAGCACATCGCATCACGATCACGACGCACGCCCCGTATTGGTAACAGACTAGTGAAACGCGTCCGTGATTTCGCTCAGGTGCGCGGGAATGGTATCCTTACCCCATCGACCGTTGATCAGGCACTGACTGCACTCGAAATTGATCCACGCGGACTAGACGAAACGGACCGCCGAACGCTCCGAACCATCATTGAAAAATTCAGTGGCGGACCAGCAGGACTCACAACAATCGCAGCATCAATGAACGAGGAAGTATCCACCCTTGAAGATGTCATCGAACCGTTTCTCCTTCAAGAAGGCCTATTAAACCGAACACCTCGTGGTCGCATGGCAACAGATGAAGCATACGCTCATCTCAATATTCCACTCCCAACAACACGCCAACAAGAAGCTCTCCTATGATC
>CAZNPI010000140.1:1298-1775 GCA_964575015.1 uncultured Gammaproteobacteria bacterium | reverse complement strand
CTTAGTTTTTAGGTGATGAATTGTTTTACCTTTATTTGTGATATGAGGTTGATCGAATTTTTAATTTACTCTAGGTACGTTTGATAGTTTTTTGATTAATTGGTGATCGTTTGAATAAATAGTAAATTCTTTTAAATAAGGAGAGAGATATGAAGCAGGTTTTGTTAACAATGACGATGATGGTTGCATCACTGTACGCATTTGCAAATTCAGATCATGGCGCTAAGGCAGATGGTCACTTGGTTTTTGCAGCAAGTGGTTATCATGCACATTTATTTTGGGAACAAGGGCCACAAGAAGGTTCCGAGTCTATTTTGCGTATCGAGTTTATGAATCCCAATACTCATCAGCCGACTGCGATCCCATTTGATGTTTCTGTTAAATTGTTTATGCCAAGTATGGGGCATGGGTCGTCGCCGACCAAAACAGAAAAAGTAATTGATGAAAATGGTGAGGAGCTAGCGGGAGTTTACCGTG
>CAZNPI010000140.1:0-1240 GCA_964575015.1 uncultured Gammaproteobacteria bacterium | reverse complement strand
ATATATTTGTTTAAAGTTTTGATCTTTAAATCACTTTAAGTCCAATGATTGGGACATAAGTAAATTCAAAGTTGTAATGTTAAAATAGAAAAAGCCCTGAAATAATACTTCAGGGCTTTTTTATTTTCAGATTTATAACTTCGAAAATGCTAGCCTGTATTGGGTCTTTACTTTTTGTCATTAACTCAATGGCAAACAACAAATTGCGAGATGGCATCGTTTAATGTTGCCATCTCTAAAGATAAAGAATGGATCCGCATAAAAATAATATTACTTATTAATATAAAGACAGATCCGTAAACTTTGATTCAGATTAAAATTCGAAAGGAACTGGTGACAAAGCTTCGCTACGAGGAAATGTATCGTAAGCATCTGTACCATTAGGAAGCAAAGCTAAGTTTCTTGCTTTTTTAACTGCAGCGGCAACTTTCTTTTGTTGAGCCAAGCTTAATTTAGCAATTCTAGCAGGAGTGATTTTGCCAGCATCGCCGATAAAGCGAGAAAGGCTTACTGCGTCTTTATAGTCAAAAAAGTGATCTCCAGAGAATTCCTGTCTGTATTTGCTGCGGCTATTTTTCTTCATTTTATACCTCGTACATAACTATTTGGTTTAATCTTTATCAAAAGAGGGACTACATATACTTGAATTTACTGTTGCCAACAAGCTTCTTTTTCGATACACAGTTGCATTCTTACGGAGGAAAGCTCATGAGTCGCTGTGAATTAACCGGAAAAGGCCCAGTTGTAAAAAATTTGGTCAGTCACTCAAACATTAAAACTAAATCTGTTGCGCAACCAAACGTGCAAAAGAAACGTATTTTCAGTCGTGTTTTAAATCAAATGGTGCGTTTGCAAGTTGCAACGAGTACTATTAGAGATATGGAACATGTTGGCGGATTTGATTCTTTCATTTTAGGCCAAAATGACGGCATGTTGTCTAAGAAAGCTTTAGAAGTAAAATGTCGCATTCGCAGAAAAATGAAGGCTAAAAGCAAGTAATTATTGCATAGCACCATGGTTGGTCGGCTTGATTTAGCCAAAGATTTTGAAACGAATTTGTCCATTGGACATTTGTTTTAGTCGTCTTTGTTTAAGTGGATGGTTGATAAACTGAATCAAGACTAAAATGTCGAAATTGCGGTATGAGAGTTCTCTTACGGCAAGGTTGCTTGGTCTGGTGGCGATAACAGATTAATAAAGTGTGTTGAAATATATAAGTATTGATAAGGGAGCACAAAAT
>CAZNPI010000139.1:0-1842 GCA_964575015.1 uncultured Gammaproteobacteria bacterium | reverse complement strand
CCCGAATCCGGCATTTTTGGCAAGTGTTTGCCCTTTTCCTCGTAAAAAACCGGGTATAGCAGTACAATATTGGCATGAACGACAATTTCTTCCTGCCTCTTAAAGAAAAAGCGCGGGTGATTGATTTTTTGGTGGATCAGTTCGTGTATGCGGATCCGAAGAATCAGGAGGCTGCGCAGGTGATGATTTCTGCGTATCAGGATGGTCAGCATATTTCTACGGACAAGCTAGCGGATTTTGCACGAAAGTTTGCTATTGCGGTATGGCCGGCTCGTGAGGCATTGAAGTTGTATTTCGCCGAGCATCCAGCAGAGGAATGGGCAGCTTTGAATTTGACGGTTCGTCCTTCAACGGCGCACTTATTAGAACGAGCCCGACGCGCGTCAAAAACGAAAACGGTTGATGATGTCTTGGCGCATGCGGAATCAGAAGTGGCACTGCAAGAAGGGGAGCGGATTGAAATTGCGGAAGTGCGGAAGCATGTGTGGCATGATCAATGGAGAAAGCATGGAACGGAGTTGAAGGAACAGAAAACACAGGCAGAGTTAGAGTTGAAGAAATATTTAGGTCAACTTAAAACGTTACGTGATCTTGCAATTGATCTATCTGGCAGTTTGCAGGATGATTTATTTTCCAAAATCGCGCACTTGGAAGATTCGATTTTTTTTGAGGGAAACAAAATTCCTCCTGAAATAATCCAGGAGGAAATTGCCTATTACACCGAGCAGAAAGAGTTGGGCTAGGTGGGTCGTTGTTTTTTTATTTTCTGTAGATCGTGTTGTATCCAGTCCAGAGCGCAAAGTTTTGTTTGTCCGTTATTTTTGCGCCGTATGAAATCGCGTTGAACTTGGAGTGCGCCGCGCTGGTGTAGCTGCATGTTTGCGTGTTGTAGCACGTTTTGACTAGCTCTGCGTTGACGAGAAGTTCGATGCGATCCACACCGTCTTGATCTGCTGCTGTTGCGGTAAATGTAATGCGTTGGTTTCGGTAGTACCCGGAATCATGATCACTGGTGACGCGGATGCTTCCAGGAAGATCAACTGGAAACGATGGGGTTGGTGTCGGATAGGTTGTTTGATATGGGTAATCCGTGGGTGCCCAAGATGTTCCGTTTGTCACGGTGTAGCTTTTTGTCTGTGACCAGAACGTTTGATTGTTTCCGTTTGTGATGAGCGCGGAAACGTTTGCGTAGTTCATTCCGTTGTAGTTCGTGTTCACCTGGTATGTGCAGTTTTGGTTGCCGTATACGAGGCCAAAGGTACAGCTGTTTACGATCGCATTATTTGCATAAATGTCAATGCGACGAATCCCACTCGGATCCCATGCACCCATGTTGAACGTGACCGGTTGTGATGGTGTGACCTGAGAGGTCTCTGGCACGGACCAGATCCAACTCGAACCAGCTCCATTGTTTGTTGTGTTTGTGTTAACAGGTGTTGTGTTTTGGTATGCCCAAGATTGAGGTGCCCAATATGAATTCGTATTGTAGAAATCCTCAGTGACCTTCACGAGTTTTCCGGTTAATGGCATTGATGGCGATGCAGTGTAATTGTAATCGGAGAGAACGCCACCAAGTAAGAATGTCCCATTTTGCTTTCCGGAGATCGTCAGGAAGAGGTCCTGCGTCATGCCGAGATCTTGAAATTGAGATCCGTCAAAGCGATACAGGCGCTTGCTCATGTTGTCCGGACCATTTCCGACAAACATCCAGGATGTTCCGTTGGAATCACCGATGAGGCTGTTCCATGTATTCATGGTGCCAGGGACAGTAGCTGTCACATCTTTGATGGTAACGCCGTCATAGGTGTACATGCGCTTGGTACCATTTTGAATGTCAGCACC
>CAZNPI010000138.1:0-1852 GCA_964575015.1 uncultured Gammaproteobacteria bacterium | reverse complement strand
CGTAGCCTTCAGAAGCTACTACGGTTGAACTTGGTAGCAATAACATTAATGCAAAAAGTGACGTCAGGACACCATGGATTCGAGAGGTTCGATTCATATATTGTGTGCCGATGTTACCCTTGGGGGAATGGGGCGTCAAGCAAAATGAAAGAGTCAACGATTGTCAGTTACTGCTGAAAATGATAGATTCCGCACATGAAAAGATGGATTCGAGTGCATTACATCCCAGTTTTCCTGACAATAATCCTCGCCACTGGGTTATTTTTCAGAATCCACAAACTAAACTCTGCATCTTATTGGATGGATGAAGGGTATACAGTCAACGCAGTAGATTCTGAGATGCGAAATGGAACTGAGCACCTAGCAGCTGTTTTGAATTCAGGAAAAACATATTTTTGTCCGGTGTACTGCATCCCAACAGAGTTCATCGTCAAGCTCTTTGGATCACAGCCTTTTGCCTATCGCCTCTTCTCCGCAGTATTAGGAGCGATATTCATCCTTCTCGTCTATTTTTTTACTAAATCACTTTTCCAAGACAAGCGCATCGCCCTTCTTGCAGCTTTCTTTACCTCTTTTTCCTACTGGCAAATTGCGTGGTCTCGTCAGGCGCGTTGGTACACGTTACTCGAAGTCGTATTCTGGCTATCCTTGTGGCTTTTCTACCGCTTTCTCAAATCAACAGAACAAAAGAAGCGATTCCTTTATCTTGCTTCATCAATATTCTGCATCCTAATAGCGATCGCAACACACAGGCTCGCGTCCTTGCTGCCTATCATCATGCTTGCTTGGTACATTATTGATACAAAACCATCAATCCAACGCTGTGTTCTTGCAAGCTGCGCGATGATTGGCGTGCTGTGCATCATTGAACTAATCCCAGAACTGCGATTCATTACCGGTGCCATCAAGAACCTTCAGCTCCACAATAACATTTCACACTACGGGCTTTTTTATCTCAAAACATATTTACCTTTTCTCCCATTTATAGCTATTGGGTTCCGCACCGTGCAAGCAGAGCGACGCAAGCTCATGACACTAGTCGCACTCCCCTTTGTCTTCTATCTCATCCCCCTCTCGTTTCTCACTAATACCATTGAATATCGCTATCTTTTTCATACAACCGCTGCACTCTACAGCCTTGCCTCCATTGGAGTGATACAGATTTGGGATCGACTGAATACAACAAGTTTAAAAATCATCTACACGATCTCAATGGCAACTTTATTTTTCTTATCTGGGCACGGCGTCCTGGTCCCAACCACTGCATACGCCCTCGAATCAGATAACCCATCAGACAAAAATAGTTCATACTACGCGTACACTCCGCAGCCAAACTTTAACGGCGCGTACGATGCCATCAAAGAACAGATCAAACCAGGCGAAATCATCATTTCAAGCCATCCCCATTTCACACAGATCTTCCTGAATCAATCGGGATATTGGATTGCGTACGATTACCTTGGAAGAAGGGATCGCGCCCACATATATGAACAGGGAACAAAAGAACCATACGTGGGGGCAACTATTATCAATTCGCTTGCTGAACTTAAAACACTCACATCGAACAATCATGGCTACGTGGTTTTTGACTTCATGGCAACGGATAACAGAATTGATCCGGAAATTCTCGCATATATTCGTACGAACATGGCAGGAATCTATTTCAACAAAACCAGTGACTTCTCCATGATTTGGGTCTACCAGTTTTAAGCGAACACACAAAACCTCATTCCTTTGACGGTTTCCCCGATCTCTGCTACTTTTTGCCCGATATATGGGGAATCAATCGCAGATGAAGAGAGGGAGAAATGCGCTCAAAAAAGCGCTCTTTGGTTTACGGAATGAGGGAAAA
>CAZNPI010000137.1:0-1927 GCA_964575015.1 uncultured Gammaproteobacteria bacterium | reverse complement strand
GAAAGCAAAGCGCAGCATGCGACCCTCATCAACCTTTGCCATGAACAACAGCGGGAAGCCGGAATCGCCATCTCTCCTCATTCAAATATAAATATCCTTGAACCATTTGCAAACGACATCGATGAAATCCTAGTTCTCGGAGCAGAGCCGGGATTCTCTGGTCAATCCCTGGACATGAACATGGTCGCTCGCGTCCACGAAATTCACGATCGCTGGCCAAAGGTTGCCATCGGATTTGATGTTGGTGTGAAGGCAGAGACAATTCCATTTTTACGAGAAGCAGGTGTCAGCAGATTTTGTGCAGCAAGTTCAATTTTTACCGCGCAAGACCCAGTGGCGACACTGAAGCAATTGCAACAAATCTAGAGAAAGAAGCTTGACAAAGAGCACATTTTCAGGCATGTTTTTACGCACCTCGATTTCTCATCGAGGCCCCATGCAAAGGAGGAACCATGCCTAGCAAGCCCAATCTTACGCTTGCACGAAAACAACGTATCCCCGCTCTCGCGCTTGCTGCACTTCGTATGCCCGTCGCATTCGAGATGCAGGATGTGTTCTGTCTGACTGCAGCCATGCTCAATGCGGTACGGCTGAACGGAAGAATCGTCATCGAGAGCGAACTGGACTATACGTACTACGATGCTGCCCACATCGAGAAGGACGTACCACTTCAGGCCCAACTGAATGCCTACGCACGATTTCCCGGCGAACTACGCATCGAGAACGTGCGCCCCATTCGACCGCACAAGGCACTCATGGACTTTTCCGTGTTCGAACTCGTCTGTACCAATCATCCAGATCCTCCGCCCGGGTGGACCAAGTCTCCGCCCACCAAAGCCAAGGGCGCCCACTCCGGCATCCCGGACTCGTTCTGACCGCTCGCTCGCCGCTCTCCTAAAAGAGCGGCCTTTCTTTTTCTAAAAATCTCGCATCCTCACCCAGAATCTGCTATTCTGAGCATAATATTATGCGCCATTCTTCACTTCTTCTTTTCATCGCCTTTGCCGTTGTTACTGCATGCGGGTTCGGCTTCTCGTCCCCTGTTCATGCAGCTCTTTCTGCCGGGAGTTTAATCAAAGCATCCAACGACGCTGTGTACTACTACGCATCAAATGGGAAGCGTCTGGTTTTCCCAAATGAAAAAACGTACAAAACATGGTATTCAGATTTTTCTAGCGTTATCAAAATCACGGACGGTGATCTTGCAGCAATTCCGCTTGGCGGAAACGTCACATACAAACCCGGCGCTCGATTAGTGAAGATCACAACAGATCCGAAAGTGTATGCCGTAAGTGCGCATGGTGTGCTTCGCTGGGTTACAACAGAACAAATCGCACAATCATTATACGGAGCAAACTGGAATCAGATGGTTGATGATGTTGCAGATGCTTATTTCGTGAACTACACCGTCGGTGCAGCCATTCAAAATGCAAGTGATTTTTCACCATCCGCCCAAACAACTGCCGCAACAGATATCAATACGGACAAATCCATGCCAACCACTCCTCCAGTTGGAGTACCGCCAGTGACTGTACCGCCTGTAAGCACGCCGCCAGTAGCAACCTCAACACTAACATTTACAACCTCAAAAACAGTGGCACAATTTGGAGATACGGTCATGTTAAATGCTGCCGTTGCAAATGACATCAACATTTCGTCCATTGAGCTTTTCTTTGATGGTGCGCTCATCAAAACCTGCACAGTGAGCTCATGCTCCGCGGAAGGAAATATTCCGATCTCAAGTCCAAAATCAAGCTACGTTGCCGAAGCACGCGCACATACATTGAACGGAACAACACTCGTACAAAGCATTACCATTCCCCTTCAAACAAATATCGTTGGACTCGTAACCCTTCATGTTGGCCAAGTTACTGTACTACCAAATCAAGTCGCATCGGTCACCGCAGATGCAGATATTAGCCTCAAT
>CAZNPI010000136.1:0-1946 GCA_964575015.1 uncultured Gammaproteobacteria bacterium | reverse complement strand
CTGTACACTGGAATCTCGACGAATGTGGATGCTCGACTAAAAACCCATAATGCCGGTCGCGGTGCGGCGTATACTCGGAGTCATGGTCCGGTGGAATTGGTGTGGCAGGAGGTTACTGCGTCAGAATCGGCTGCGCGGAAACGAGAGGCGGAGATTAAACGTTGGACGAAGAAGCAGAAGGAGGAGATGATCGGAGGGTTAGTGCCGCGAACATCCAAAAAGCGAACGCAAGATCGTTCTTAAAATAGGGAACGTCAACAAGGCCTTGGATTAGGATTGCAACAAGTGGAAGAAGCGTCCAAGCGCAATCTTCTGGAGAGATGCGAGCGCGGAGGGATGACTTGATCCAGACGCCGATGATCCAACAAAAGACGAGGACGCCAAGGATTCCGGTTTCACTCCAGAAATTGAATAAGATGTTGTGCGGGTATTGAAAAATCTCAATAAACGTTGCTTTGTGATATGGCTTGATGACGTCTGGATATGCGCCGAACCCTGCGCCGGTGATCGGATGATCTTTCAGCATGTTCCATGTTTCTTTCCAAATAATGGTTCGAACTTTTCCTGACCATTCGTTAAAGGTGAACGTTCGCACGACGGCAGTGTGAATCGGTGGAGTAAACCATAGGATGAGTCCAAGGAGCGCACCTATGATGAGCGTCGGTCGTCTTGATTTGTTGTTTTTGAGAAGGACTAATGTGGTTGCAACCCCAATCGCGACACATCCGCCAACGCTTTTCGCTAATATGGTTGCAATCGTAGCAGCGAGAAATCCGACAGTGTACCAGGTGCGGATATTTTTTGTTGGTTTGTCTGCGCGGTTCAATAAGCCTGCACAAAGAGCTGCGATAGGCGCGCAAAAGAGGGATACTGCATTTGGAAATGGAAACGGACCGGTCGCGCGACGATGCAGGATATCGACATTCCATGGATGTGGAATGCCCTGATTCGTCACAAATTGAATAATAGACCAGATTGCGATGATACTGGAGATTCCAATGAATGATTTGATTACAGTTTCACGATCCAGCTGTGTCTTCATGGTTGCTGCAAGGATGATGAAGAAGAGGATTGGCTCAACAACATATGCGCGCCACAGACCGAAGGCGGCAAGATGGTTTGGTGCAATCAGAACGGCAAGAGCTGTAGCAATGATCCATGCAATTGCAGGAAGGTGCCAGGTTTTTGTTTGTCGAATGCCTTCTTTCCAGACAGAGAAGCCGTCATGCCAAGTGACAGCGATACATAGAATAAGCCAGCTCAACTCAAGGAGCGTTGTTGGCAATGGCCCAAGATGGATCCGAACAAGGTAGAGGGGAAGAAGAAGTGGAAATAAAAGAGTTGCCCACTTCGTGTAGTGTGAAATTGACATAGCTTATTCTTCAAGACTTGCCGGTGCGCTGTCTCGTTTGAAATGGAGCACCTCTTTTAGCGTTTCCTTTGAGACAGCTCCAGATGCCAGAATCAAACCGATGTAGACCAAGCTGCCAATGGCGATCGGGATCGGGAGCCATGCATTTTTCACCGCTTGAATGCTGAGCGTCATTATCCCGGTCACGATAGCGATTTTGAACAATGGCATCCACGAAATTTTTGTATCTGATCGACCAACGCTGATAATAGTTGCAGCAAGGGCTACAAGACTCTCAGAAAACACCGTTAACCAGGCAGCGGCCCACATTCCATAGGTTGGAATAAATGCGACGTATCCGATCAGTGTGAGGATTGCGACGATGATATACACGGGCATCATCTTACGTTGGGCATCGAGCGCAACAATGGCATGTGATGAAACGGTTCCAAGAAAAATAAGCCCAACAGCAATGAGTAAAATGTTCAGAATTGCGCTGGATGCTGCAAAATCAGGCCCAGCGATTAACGTTAAGACACGAGGTCCTAACACAAAAATACTTCCCATGATTGGCGCAACAAGCAAAAACATGGCG
>CAZNPI010000135.1:0-1967 GCA_964575015.1 uncultured Gammaproteobacteria bacterium | reverse complement strand
GATTGACCTTCATGACACATCCTCCTACCCGCTTCTGGGTTCTACGTGTGAGAAATTTTCCTGCACCTCTCTATACCGCTGCCAGTTTTTTCAATGACTGTCAACATCGCAATCTACCTCATTGCGTCGCATCAAAATCAACAGCAATACAATCCCAGCACCAATCGCAATATCTGCAATATTTAAAATTGAACGATGAAAAAATAGCAACCAATCAAATACATATCCAAATGAATACCGGTCCCACAGATTACCGATCGCACCACCAATAACACAAGCAAATGCAATTGATTCAACAAGTTTATGTTGCAACAAAGTACGAATACAAAGATACGTAACAATAAGCAAAACAACGCTTGTCACAAACAGAATGATCTCTCGTGGAACCGGGAGATTAGCGATGAGGCCAAAATTTTGATGATGCGTTATAGCAACAATACCTGGAATAATCTGCGTATCACCAGGTATACGGGCCATCGCCCACAGCTTCGTCATTCGATCCAACACAACGATGGCAGCAGAAGCCAACGTAGAAACAACGAAAACAACCGTACGTGCGTACGGCCGCTTCAAGGTTGTACAAATCAACCAACTCACATCTCCTGCGTTAACACCTTCTTGCAGCTAATACAGCTTGATGAAGCCGGGCGTGCGTCTAAACGTTTTTCGTCAATCGGCTTGTTGCAATACTTACACGTTCCATATGTTCCCTTCTCCACCGCATGTAAAGCCTGCTCAACATCCTTCAACTCTGCCGAAATACGAGCCTCAATTGTTGCGTCATCAACAAATTCAGCGATTTCCATTGCATTGTCATCATCTGAATTACTTCCAGACTCTGGATACGTTGCTTCAAATTTTCCTGGATTATTTGGATCTTCTTTACCAAAGTCCTGCAGCTCCTGCATCAATCGTTCACGTTCTTCTTCAAGGCGTTGCTTGTAATGGCTCAATTGTTCTTTGGTCATACGGGT
The DNA here is from genome assembly GCA_964575015.1 of uncultured Gammaproteobacteria bacterium. GTDB lineage: Bacteria > Patescibacteriota > Patescibacteriia > 2-12-FULL-60-25 > 2-12-FULL-60-25 > JAGOQX01. The sequence goes on along the minus strand of CAZNPI010000135.1, from coordinate 993 downwards.
GAAATCTATTTAGATTACGCAAAAGCATATCCTGCGCGATGGTGACGGTCAATGTCTTCTATCAAGTATAAAAAAATTTGATTCTCTCTAAATTTAAAGAACCGCGGTGGGCCCGAATGCATAGCATAGATGGCGTCGCGGTTCTTAGGCCGGGACGTTGGTTGACGTTCGTCGAGGATTCCCACGAATGGGAGCGACGGAAGTGAACACGGAGTGCCCTGGTCTAAAAGAAGGAACTGCTGCTTCGACCCAACCCTGGCAGGACCTCTGATCAAGTAAACTTGATATTGGCGAGGATGCCGAAAATTTAATTTTTGTTTTTTGCTTTCTGCTTTGCGAGAAATGAATCTCGTAAATTTGGGGTCGAGTCAATGCGAGTGATCGACTTCCATAATGGTTCCCTTTTGAGGGAGGATGGAAGTCAGTCTTGTGCAGTTATAAAGGAGCGAACGATCAACGAACGAAACAAGAGGTAATCAGCGCGTGGTGCGCTATCTGAATCGCCAGCCTGGCGATCCTGCAGAGAAAAAGTGCGGCGGCATTCCTACGGAGTAGAGAATGCAATGTGCGGCTGTCTTCCACTTACGTGGACAATACATGTGACGTTCCGTAACGCGCTCCATGTACTTACAGAATACCGTAAAAAATGAAAAGGGTCAAAGCTCAATACTTTTCCTAGGAAATATTGAGTGATTTTACTTATCCACATGGGTGTGGACAACGTATTTTCAACAGTGGATAACTGTTTATCGTAAACAAACACCTACATTTCCATCAGGATCTGCGAAAAGGAGAACGTCTGTAAACATCGCCTCTTGATGCAAACCAAAACCATCAACTAACTGCTGCAATGCCTGGCCTTTTATTGAAAATATGTCTGCACCAGATCCGCATGATTGCTGTAAACTCAATAGAGCTGGATCTAACGCCCCAATCTGAATCATCGTTCCACTTGCCATATAACCCAAATTTGAAGCTGTGGATGAAACCTGA
>CAZNPI010000134.1:0-2001 GCA_964575015.1 uncultured Gammaproteobacteria bacterium | reverse complement strand
CCAACGATCGTTAACATGTATTGAAAGATCGTCTGAATATATGAACGAATGTTTTTAACTGAAGTAACCCCTCCAATCGGAGTTGAAAGTCCAATATCAATTTCAGGCGCAAGACATTTTCCCATCCCACCCGTACATTCTTCAGATACAACAAATGCGGATGGATCAGGATTCGCATCTACACACTGCTGCTTGGTGAAACAAAACTCATTCGTCGATGACTCTGGGCTGATCGGAGCGGATGACGTATATCCCTTTGGGACAAACAAACCAATACCTTGACGATCCATCTTTCCGCCTCGATCCTGACAAAGCTTATCGCATGCGGCATACGATGATCCGCTCTGGAACCTCGATACCATATCCTTCACGAGACAATAACAATCCGCAAAATATGTTTCAGTGCCATTAGGACATGTTGTCTTTTCAATCCTGCCAACATAATAAGATGGTCCCAATACATCCTCAGCGTTGGCAACGTACTTTTCACCACTGCTACGATAACCCTCTCCAGGAGCAACCACTGTCTTGCAGCACCCATCCGGCATACTGACACAGGCTGCCGCTGCATACACGGGGGCAACTGATAGACATTGAAACAAAACAACAGAGACCAGCCCGATACACCCGGCCACGATCTTTCGAAGATATCGAGAGCCCTGCATATTACGGCTGACTCTTTTGCTGACTAGCCTGTTTCAATGCAATGTCCATCGCCGTCGCGCTTAGCGCACCTTGAATTCGATACCCATTGATAAAAAACGTTGGGGTCCCAATCACACCAGCACTCAGCCCATCTTCGAGTGAACGCTGAATTCGTGCCGTGTTCGCAGCATCACCGATACACCGATCAAACTGCTGAGGTTCAATTCCTGCCTGCAATGCAAATGCACGAAGTTGATCTGGCTGATGTGAACCCTGTGTTGCGAACAAACGATCAAAGTACTTCCAGTAGGCTTCACGACCCGCCAATGTAAAAACACAATTTGCCGCAAGCGCAGCGTGCTCCGCATTCGGATGAATCTCAGAAATGGGGAAATCACGAACCACTACATACACATCCTCAGATCGAGCACGCATCATATCTCGAAATACTGATGAAACCTGTCGACTATACGGACACTCATAATCAACAAATTCAACCACATGAATAGGCGCGCTCGGATTACCAAAGGCTGGATACACGCCACGTTCAAGCCGATCAAGATCTGCCTGTGAAACCTTCGCGTTAGCCATATGGCTACTAATACTCGCTTCCAAATCACGCTGTTCCCGTTGCTCCACAGCCGTTGGCCGACCCGCACGAATCAAAGCGATGTTTTGCATCACCTGAAATACAAACCAAACCATCCAGACGGTCAAACACAAGCCAATACCACCGAAGATGAGCACCATCGGACGTTTGAACCAAGGCTTTCGTGAGGAATCCATGATCGAATTGTAGCACAGGCGGACCCGCATGTGCGGGTTGACGAAATACCGCATAAACCGTACGCTGATTGGCATATGCGCAGCATTTTGCTTTCAATCATCCAAATCGTGCTTTCAGTCCTTCTTGTCACCACAATCCTCTTGCAACAGCGCGGAACCGGCCTTGGTTCAGCTTTTGGTGGTGGAGGCGAAGTATTTCGCACAAAGCGTGGAATCGAAAAAGCTCTCTTTTACGCGAGCATTGGGCTTTCTGTCCTCTTTTTCTTCACCGCGATCTTGAACGTGTTGTTAAAATAAACTCCCATGCCGCAGTCCTCGTTTGTCGAGCGTCTTCGCGGCACCATCCGCCGGATTTTCTTTTGGTTGCCTTCGGGTGATGCTCAAGCAGAACAGCCTGCAGAGGCATCACATGACCATGCGCTTGTCCTCTCGGTCACAACACCTGCTCCAGTTCCTCGTTGGCGACAACTTCGCTATCTCTTTCGAGTGCTCTCTGTAACAGAGCGACGGATTTTTATTATTGCCTCTATCGTCTGTACCGTCTCTCTCCTCTCCGCCGGAAGCCTTCTC
>CAZNPI010000133.1:958-2010 GCA_964575015.1 uncultured Gammaproteobacteria bacterium | reverse complement strand
AGGTCAACCAACTCTGGATCCTCGACCATGTCTACCTTGTTCAAAAAGACAACGATAGCTGGAACGCCGATCTGACGAGCGAGCAAAATGTGTTCGCGGGTCTGAGGCATTGGACCATCTGTAGCAGCCACGACCAAGATTGCACCGTCCATCTGGGCGGCACCCGTGATCATGTTCTTGATGTAGTCGGCGTGTCCTGGACAGTCGACGTGTGCGTAGTGGCGCTTTTCGCTCTCGTATTCCGTATGCGCTGTGGCAATCGTAATACCGCGATTCTTAGACTCCGGAGCCTTATCAAGGTCTTCGATGCCTTTTGTTTGGGCCTTTTGGCCGTGCGCGCTTAAAACAGCCAAGATGGCGGCTGTGAGGGTTGTCTTCCCATGGTCAACGTGGCCGATGGTACCGACATTTACGTGAGGTTTGGAACGATTAAAGGCTTCAGCCATAGAAAATTACGAGAATTTTAAGTAGCAGGACTATAGCAGGTCATTCAAAATCATGCAAGACCCACCAGACCTATGCTGAAACCCATCTCCTAAATCATCCCCTGATCATCGGCTCGTTCCAAATAAAAGCCTTCTTCTAGCGAAATTTCAGAGGGATGGACCGTATCCAAGACCGATGAAAATGCCTCGGCCTCAACTGTTGGCGAAATAGCATCAAATGTGGCTAACTCTTCAACAATTGGCGTTTTTTGAGGTGGCGCAACAGGTTCTACCGGAATTTCACGCATCTCACCCGCCCCTGCCATAGCCTCAAACTGCTCCAATGGCAATACCACCATCGGCTCCCGACCGGCCGGATCCGTCACAATAACGGGAAGACCGAGCTTACGGGCAGATTCAAAGATTCGCTGGAGAGACATACAATATAACCCTACTTCATCATTTTTCAACACTACTGACAAGCTAATGCCTCAATTGACCATCATGGTAATTCCTGCTTAACTCAGCCCGCCCCACAACGAAAGGCCCATCTCATGAAGATGCGCTTCCCCAACCCGAACCTTCTAGCCTACATCGCTATGGCTGACGCGTATTGCGCAGCCGTCG
>CAZNPI010000133.1:0-930 GCA_964575015.1 uncultured Gammaproteobacteria bacterium | reverse complement strand
AGTACGTCAAGCCACCGGAGCATGCTCCCCTGGTTCAGCAGGCACTTCGTTTCGAAAAATACCTGCAACACCCGACGCATGGATTAACTCCGGGGCAATACACAGATGACGGTGAAATGAACTGTGCGAATGCTCAGGTACTTCTGAAGCATGGTCATCGCCCCACCGTGCGTGACTTTGCAGACGAATACGTGAGAGAATTCAGATCAGGTGGAGAACGACCAGGGTATGCGCAAGGGTTCTACTCTGTGTTGCGAGAAGCAACAAATGGAGCGGATCTCCTTCGAAAGGTTCGACGATACGGCAATACCTCAACAAAAAATGGCGCGTGCATGCGAGCACCGGTGCTCGGCGTTCTACCGACAGTTCGTTCCGTCCTAGATGCAGCAACAACACAGGCACGCGTCACACACGATTCATCGGAAGGTCGATTCAGCGCTCGAGCTGTTGCACTCATGGCACACTACGCGATGTATCACTACGGACCACTCGAAAACGTAGGTGATTTCTGTGTCGATCACCTGCCGGACGAAGATCTGCATTTCATGAATATTCTCTTTGACCCATGGGAAGGACCGGTGCAATCAGATCCTTCGCGAGGACTCCCCGTCAGTATCGCGACTGTTCATGCCGCGCACCACATCATCGAGACTGAGATGCTGAAACCAGTCCCATCACTCATGGGAATGCTCGAGCAGGTCATCCAGTTCGGTGGCGACACAGACACGGTCGCGGCTGTCGTGTGGGGCATTGCTTCCAGTCGATTCCAAAACGAAGCACTTCCCGATTTTCTCTTTCAAGATCTCGAGGGTGGAAGTGAAAAAACTGGACTCAAATACCTACAACGCATCGGCACATTGCTGATGGCGCAATATCGCTAAATAGCTAGCTCACTCAAAACAAAACCCTGGTCATTCGACCAGGGTTGTT
>CAZNPI010000132.1:0-2016 GCA_964575015.1 uncultured Gammaproteobacteria bacterium | reverse complement strand
TTCCAATGAACCAAATCCAGATTTAGAACCGAACACGGAAAACCATGGCGTCCATGCATGCGCTGGAATGAACAAACAATTTGGATCTGCATCCAATGTCATCTTCAATAATTCTTCAGAATCAATTCCAATCATTGGACGACCATCACTTTTCAAATTGCATCCGCGATCATTCAATGCAGCCGTGAGACGATCAAGTGCTGCTACTGATGGAAATAAAATAATGTGGTGCAAGCGACGAACTTTACCGCCACGTTTATAGATACAAGCGATCTCCGTTGAAAGCAAAAATCGCGTTGGAGACGTTTCATCTTTAAGAGCAAATGTCCCCTCCCCGTCTTCGCGCAATAATGACCCGATATCTCGTCGCCAGGCCGGATGAAATGCATCCGCAGTTCCCACAAACTGAATCCCCTTCCGTTCACAGGCTTTGGCAATATTTGGCAACGTTAAATCCTTCGAACAGGCCCGAGACCATTTCGAATGCAGGTGAAAGTCTGTGACGATACGCATGAAGCGTATCTTACCGCACCAAGCTTATTTTTGAAATTTGCCACCAACAATCACCAAATAATTCCCTTTTACACCCAATTCCGCATCATAGGCGGTCCCTTTATCAGAGACCTTCTCAAGAGATGAGAGCGCCTTATCTGTTTCTGGAAACCGAATAGAATCAGCATCCCAACGAAGAACAACGCCAACGAGGTCTGCATAGACCTTGGCACCAGCAGTCACTTCTTTTGCAGGAAGCACGTTGAAACCCAATGCTTTCAACTTATCAGCCACGATCTTTCCTGTTCCAGGCACTCCAGAACCGTTTCGAACCTCAATGGTAGCTCCCTCTACCTTAATCGCACTCAAAACCGATTCAGAAGGCAGTGAACCGACGCTCTGCTGTGTAGAACTCACCGAGCCCATGTTTGAAGGCAAACTCACAGGCACCACCGCAAGCAATCGATCCTGCTTTGTTGAATAGAGTATCGCTTGATCTGACCAAATAACCAACCGATCACCATTTTCTGCTTCTTTATAGAATTTCGGATCTGTTTGACGGAGCAATGATGCATCCTGAATCGTTGCAACCGTTGGAGATTCGCCCTGTTTAATCGCAATATGACGAGCAATACGTGCAATAAGGTCTGCAATCTCTGCATCACTTGTTGATGAGGCGCTTCCCATGACATTCGCTTGTGTATTCACAATCTTGGTTGGCTCATTATTCTTTGCCGGTAAAAAACTAGCAACCGTGTTCTTTACCCAAAGAATAGCCGCCATACCCAATACAACACACACGACGATCATCGAAAATTTCGACATTCCTGGCTTCTTTTCATGCAAGCTTATTGGTGATTGTTTTGGCGACATAATTCAGTACAAGTATAACACGAACGAAAACAGACCATATTCACCTTCTTGGAGGTAGAATGTGGTCTGTCTTCGTAATTTGATTTTTGTTTTTCAAGACTACTCTATTTTTGAGAAGAACTTGAGAATGCAGTCGGCCCAAAGTGGGGTGAGTGGGTAGAAAAGAGCGAAGGCCTTTCTGCATCTGTACTCAGTGTACAGGTAAACAGTTGAATACCAGAATCTTTCGTAGATCTGCGTAAAAAAATAACTCCTATACGGAGCTCTTGCTTGTTGAAAACATGTGGACAACTTAAATAATCCTAGTACGAGCCTTGCTGGATTGAATACACATTCGCGTCAGCTTTGTTAAACATTGTCATCCCAACAACAAGCACTGCAATAACCGCAACAAGAACCGCATGCCAATGCAATGCATGAATCAACCAAAAACGAAGGTCACGATTGACCGGCTGAAGATCTTCAGGTTCAAGAAACGATTTCCGAATACTCGTTTTACTACTACGACGAACAGGCATGGATAGAGTATAGCAGATCTTTGACAAAACCGACATAAAAGCATACACCTAATATGGATCATTGCTGCTCAACCCATTCAGGGGAAAGGAGGCATGCCATGACCCCAGACATCAGATTGCATCAAATGTATGT
>CAZNPI010000131.1:0-2018 GCA_964575015.1 uncultured Gammaproteobacteria bacterium | reverse complement strand
ACAAAGAAGATGTTGCGCAAGGCGAGCCGGGTTATCCGGGTTAAAAAGGTTGCGACTAACCCAACCATTGCTAAATAATATGGGTCACAAAGTCAATCCAAAAGTGTTCCGCATCGGAACGACCGTCACCTGGCCGTCGCGTTGGTTTGCTCGCGATGCTGCATATCGCTCACAGCTCAAGGAAGATGTGGCGATTCGTGAGTATTTCATGAAAGAGTTGAAAGATGCTTCTGTGAGCCAGATCATCATTGATCGTTCACGTGGCTCGCTCGTTGTGACCGTTGCAACGGCAAAGCCAGGTCTTGTCATTGGTCGCTCCGGCGCCGGTGTCGAAGATTTGAAGAAGCGATTTTTGAAGCAGTTCTTCCCAACAAAGGGAAAGAAGACACAATTTCAATTGAACGTGACCGAGGTCGCAAAGGCATCACTCGAATCCGCTCTTGTCGCACAACAGATGGCACAGGAACTTGAACGTCGTATGCCATTCCGTCGCGTCATGAAGATGTCGATCGAACGCGTCAAAAAGGCAGGTGCCTTAGGTGTGAAGATCGTCGTCTCTGGTCGTTTGAACGGTGCAGAAATCGCACGTCGCGAACGTCTTGATTGGGGAAAGATTCCATTGACCAACTTGCGTGCCGATATCGATTATTCGCAAGAAACAGCGCGAACCATGGCTGGTGCAATCGGCATCAAGGTCTGGATCTACCGTGGTGATATTTTTGAACAGGATAAATTGTCGCAATACAAACCGACAACACCTTCTCGCGATGCACGAGGCGGTGGTGATCGGGGAGGTGCGCGCCGTTTTACCCCACGTCGCGATGACCGTGCTCCAGCACAGGCCTCATCTTCAACGTAAACCTACAAACGTATGTTAATCCCAAAAAAAGTAAAACACCGCAAGTGGCATAAAGGCCGCGCCCGCAACATCCGTCGCGCAACGGATAAGATTGAGTTAGCGTTCGGCTCCTACGGTCTCAAAGCTGTTGGTCCAGCCTGGCTCAGCGCACAACAAATTGAAGCCTGCCGCCGTGTCCTTACTCGCTACACGAAGCGCGGAGGAAAAATCTGGATCCGCGTTTTCCCAGACAAGCCGATTACGAAGAAGGGAAATGAAGTGCCGATGGGTTCTGGAAAAGGTGCAGTTGACCATTACGTCGCCCCAGTAAAAATGGGAACCATGCTGTTTGAGATGGAGGGTATCCTTCCAGATCAGGCAAAAGAAGCTTTAACGGCCGCTGGGTATAAACTTCCTTGCAAGTCGAAGTACATCACCAAAGAATATGGACGCTAAAGAACTCCGCCAAAAATCAGCTAACGAGCTCGCACAGTTCATTGCAGACGCACGCTCTCGTCTCCATGACGCCACATTCAGCGTCGCTACGCACCAGTCCGGTAAGGTCAACGAATTGCGAACAGCAAAGCGCGATCTCTCACGGGCACTCACGGTGCAGAATGAACAGAAAGCCAAAACAGTATGACAACCACCTCTCCAACAACCACATCAACAGCAGCGCGCCGTCGCCTTCAAGGGCTCGTCGTCTCGGCCAAAATGGCAAAGACGGTGGTCATTCGTATTGACCGTCGCGTCCCGCACAAGGTCTATGGAAAGTACTCCGTTGTTTCAACCAAATTGAAAGTTCGTGATGGAAAGGCTGGAGGGAAGGTGGGTGATCTTATCGAAGTCGAGGAAACGCGCCCGGTCTCAAAGGATAAGCGCTTTCGCTTTATTCGCGTGGTAACGGCCGCCAAATAACTCTATGGTGCAACATCGAACAATGCTGAAGGTCGCCGACAACACAGGAGCTCAACAGCTTCAATGTGTTCGCGTCCTCGGTGGATATCAAAAACGCACAGCGAGTTTGGGCGACGTCGTGACCTGCGTGGTCAAGAAGGCCGCACCTCGCGGAACAGTAAAAAAGTCAGACGTTGTGCACGCGGTATTGGTCCGCGTTCATAAGGAAATTCGTCGCCCAGATGGAACCTACATTCGCTTTGATGATAACGCAGTAGTCGTT
>CAZNPI010000130.1:290-2020 GCA_964575015.1 uncultured Gammaproteobacteria bacterium | reverse complement strand
TGGGTTTGGATGGACAGCGGAAGAACACACAAAAGGACTACAAGCTGTTCTCGAAATCTCTACGCACGGACACGACTTTGTCCTGCGCGACGGACAACCGATCTGTCTCATGGTGTACGAACGACTGGTGAGCAAGCCTGATACACTGTACGGAGAAGATCTGCATTCAAACTACGCCTCGCAACAAGGCCCTCGACTCGCTAAATGGTTTAAACTGTAAATATCATGCCCGCACATATTATCGGTCTTGTCGGTCGCCAAGGGTCCGGAAAAGGAACGGTCGCCTCGTATCTTGTTGAAAAACACAACGCCGTCGTGTTTCGTTTTAGCTCATTTTTAAATGACGTGCTTGACCTTCTCTCCATCCCCCGCTCACGAACCAATTTGATCAAGTTATCAACCTGCTTGCGTGAAACCTTCGGCGAGGACGCTCTCTCCTATGCCGTCGTCAAAGCCGCAACAACAAGTGAAAATCCAATCATCGTAGTCGATGGAATTCGACGCATCGAGGATATTGCCGCATTAGAATCACTTCCAAATTTCACGCTGATTGAAATCGCAGTGCCCGAAGAAATTCGATTCGACCGCATGAAAAAACGCGGAGAAAAATCCGGTGAAGCAAACATGACCTGGGAAAAATTCAAAGCAGATGAAGAAGCACCAACAGAGATCACCATTCCACAAGTCGCAGAACGAGCAACCGTTCACTTGGATAATTCAGGAACACCGGAAGCACTGATCGAGCAATTACAATCACTTCTAACAAAACTTGGAATTGAGTAACGAAACGTATGAAGGCTTACCTTGACATTGTTCGTCATATTCTCGAAAACGGTGAACGAAAAGAAAACCGCACCGGAGTCGATACGCTCGCTGTTGCCGGGTGTATGTTCGAACACGACATGTCAAAAGGATTTCCGCTTCTCACAACAAAGCGCGTTCCATTACGACTTGTTGCAACGGAATTAGAATTTTTTATCAAAGGCATTACAAATAAACAGTGGCTTCAAGATCGCAACAATCACATCTGGGATGAATGGGCGCAACCACAGAAGGCACCGTATGGCCACGATGCAGAATCAAAACAACGCATGCTGGAAGAAAAGGATCTTGGACCAATTTACGGATTTCAATGGCGACATTTTGGCGCAGACTATTCAATGCATGATGCAGATTATACAAACCAAGGCGTTGATCAGCTTCGCAACGTTGTCGAAAAACTCAAATCAAATCCAAACGATCGCCGCATGATTGTGTCCGCATGGAATCCGACTGTGCTGCATCAACAAGGGTTGCCACCATGTCACTACGCATTTCAAGTGACCGTCATCAACGGGAAATTAAACTTGCTTTGGAATCAACGCTCTGTTGATACGATGCTTGGACTTCCATTTAATATCGCAAGCTATGGACTTCTCCTTCATCTCTTGGCAAAAGAATCAGGCCTGCAAGAAGGACGACTGATTGGATTCTTGGCTGATACGCACATCTACGTAAATCACATTGAACCAGCAAAAGAGCAACTTTCACGCGATCCAAATCTGTACCCACTCCCAACGCTGATCACAGAACCATTCACTTCTATCTTTGACTGGACGGCGGAAGATAGCAAAATTCAAAATTACCAGAGCCAACCAAAGATCGAATTCGCCATTGCTATCTAACATGAATATTTCGCTCATCGCTGCAATTTCAAAGAACTCCTGTATCGGCAAACACGGCGAGCTACC
>CAZNPI010000130.1:0-280 GCA_964575015.1 uncultured Gammaproteobacteria bacterium | reverse complement strand
GGCACATTTCAAAGAACTGACGCTGAATCATTCCGTGGTCATGGGACGAAAAACCTGGGAATCATTACCGGAACGATTTCGGCCATTACCCAACAGAACAAATATCATTATTACTCGACAAGCGAATTACAGTATCCCACCAGGCGTACTCGTCTACGGCTCGCTCTCGGAAATGCTTCAACATCATCAGGATGAAGAGCTGTTCATCATCGGCGGAGCAGAAATATACGCGCAATCACTCCCCCTCGCACAAAAACTGTACATCACACACGTTCATCAA
>CAZNPI010000129.1:0-2034 GCA_964575015.1 uncultured Gammaproteobacteria bacterium | reverse complement strand
TATTCAACCCAAAGGAGGTGCTTTATGATCAAAACAGATCCCACAATGCTGGTCTATGATGCCACTGAACAGCCCTGGACGTTGGGATTCGGAGGAAATCCCGAAGACGATTATGGCGTCATCGTAAGTCCTCATCGAGAGCGCGCCATATGCAACCTTGAACCGCGCGATTACAAGATTGAAAACGCACGTCTGATCTGCGCGGCTCCACCGCTTCTGAAGGTTTCCCAAAAGCTGCTGTTGTGGATGGAAGAGTGCATGGCCGCGTGCGATTTTAACCAAGATGACATAGACCTGTACCACGAGCTTCGCCAAACAATTAGAGCAGCCGGAGGATTTTCGTCAGAAACACACTGGTGGCAAGGACCCTGCATATGCAGCGCATGTGCCCATGCTTGGTGTGGTGTCGTGGAAATACCGGTTGAGGCTACCAGCCCGCAGGTGCCGCTCGAATGTAGCGAATGTCACCAGATGACAGGAGGTCCGGCATGAAACTCAAAATTCGGCTTATTTGGCGAAAAGCAATGACAGATTTCAACGGGGTTGTGACTGAGTACGTCTACAAAACAGATGATGTTGTTTTGCCAGAGGATGCTCAGGCATTTCAGTTTCAGGACACCGAGAAGTACGGATGGATGCCCGAGCTGATAGGTGGCGAATGGATAAAGGAGGATGACGAATGAAAGAAGAAACAATTACCCTGGAAGAATTAGCAGAGGCCCATGAACGTATCAATAAAATGCTTCACCGTAGCGATTGCCAAAACCACGATACGGATGATTGCTTCGGCTGTAAATTGGCTGAGTGTTACGAAAGCATTCGTGAGTTAATATCCGAACTTAAATTTAACCCACAACGAGACGACGAAGACAAACAACAAATAGACTCAGTAATTGAAAAGGCAAAGCGCAAATTACCGGAATTTCGCGGAATGCGCTTTGGCAACCATTACATCGGGGGTGCGAAATGAAAGAAAAACGTTGGCTTGGAACGCAGAAATATGAGCTTCACTGCTTTTATTGTGGTGGTTTTCATATGACTGGAAATTGTCCGCAAATTGTAAAGGAGATGAATGGGTGGAAATATGACCGGTCTTGCCCGGAAACTGGCCATATCAAAATTGTTCCAAATGGAGATGAATACCCGACTGTACTTGCGTTTAATGGATATCACTACCGTGTAGTCGGCTTATGGGGAGTGCCTGGGAAACTGCTTTGGCTCGAACTACAGAGATTCTACGGGGATACTATCGTGGCCGCAACTTTTTGCCCAGACGAACTAATGGAGATGGATTTAGGTATGAGCGATGATGAGCAGTTAACCGCCTGGCTCGGTGGTCTTCCGTTTCTTTCGGGTAGTCTATCTGAATTTAACGGCAAGGAGGACAGCGATGTATATTGAGGGTGAAGTAACAATAGTTAAAAAATTTGTAAAGGCTATTGTTTGTGACTGTTGCAAGACGGAATATAGAGATGATTTTGAATTGCAGGAGTTCTTGCACTTCTTGAATAAGGGTGGCTACAGTTCCATATTTGGAGACGGCGTTATTGTGCGACTTGATCTATGCCAGTATTGCGTAAAAAAGTTGCTTGGCGAATATCTATACAACGAGGAGGACAGCGATGGAAAAAGCGTATCTCGGTGACTCTGTGTACGCAGAGTTTGATGGGTTCGGGCTTATCCTAACAACGGAGAATGGGATGTGTGGTGATCCATCCAATACAATATACATGGAACCGGATGTGTATAAAGACCTCTGCCGTTTTTGGGACAAGGTTCACAGGAAGGAGGACAGCGATGGCAACGTTTAATATAGACTTTGATTTTGAAGTACAATGTGAAAAATGTGGTCGTTGTTTGAATTGCACGGCCCATGATAGCCATTACGGAAGATCACCGCAACTGACCGTTGAACCATGCTCACGGTGCCTTGAAGCAGAGCATGAAATTGGGTTTGATAAAGGCGTTGCATGGACACAAAGATAATAAAATAAACGCAACTGACCGATATAACTCACAAATAAATTTATTATC
>CAZNPI010000128.1:0-2046 GCA_964575015.1 uncultured Gammaproteobacteria bacterium | reverse complement strand
TAGCGGTATTTCAACGATGGCAAATATTGTGTACTTCCTAACGAGCTCGTTTGCTGTTGTCCTCATCTCTTCGGTGAAGCGCGCACATGGAGTTGAAGAGCGCCGCCGAACGTTTTTGAAGGCCGCTGGTCTGATCGGAGCAATCGGAGGCTCTTTCGCGATTTTCTGCTTCTTCTTCCCTCAATTTTTGACCCGGTTGCTCATGGGCGCGCGTTATCTCCCTTACGCCTATTTGTTGCCCTGGTTGGTCTTTGCCTTCTTTTTCGCGAGCCTGGTGAACGTCTGCGTCTATTTCGCTCTCGCTCTTCGCCAGAAGGGCTTGATCTCCATAGCTATTTGTGTTAGCTTTTTGCTGATTCTGTTGATGTTGTTTCGTCACCAATCGCCGTTGCAGATCGCTCAAAACTATCTTGCGATCAACGCTATCGCGCTTATTGGAATGAGCGCATTTATTTCTCGTCATCTGAAACAGTAACTGCATGTCCATTCTTACGATCGTCATTCCAACACACAACGAAGAGCGGAACATCCCGCTTGTTTTTTCTGCTGTTGAGCGCGTGATGCTTTCGTTACCTGAACATACGTGGTCAATGCTGTTTGTGGACGATGGAAGTACGGATGGAACGGTGAAGGAGATTAAGGCGTTGTCTGATAGGGAATCGAGAGTTCAGTATCTAGAATTTTCAAGAAACTTTGGAAAAGAAATTGCGACAACGGCTGGGTTACACGCGGCAGAAAAGCATGGATGTAACGCCGTGATTTTGATGGATGCAGATTTGCAACATCCGCCAAAGATGATTCCGGTATTTGTTAAAAAGTGGATTGAAGGCGCGGATATGGTGATTGGTGTTCGGAAGAAGAATAAAGGTGAGGGGATGATTAAAAAAGTGGGATCGTATTTTTATAATAAGATCATGCACTGGATTAGTGATACGGAATACATGCCACGAACAACGGATTTTCGATTAATCTCACAACCAGTTTTGGTCGCATTCGGAGAATTTACGGAACGTGGTCGTATCACAAGAGGCCTACTGGATTGGTTAGGGTTTAGAAAAACATTTGTGGAGTTTGATGCAACGGAACGTATGCACGGAAGGCCCTCGTATAGCTACGGAAAACTCATGAAGCTCGCTATTTCGTCGTTTCTGTCACATAGCTTGTTCCCCTTGAAGTTTGCTGGATATTTGGGAGGCTTGATTAGTTTGTTTTCAGTCCCGCTACTCATTTTCATGATGCTAAATCGATACGTAATCGGTGATCCGTTCCAATTCAGTTTTTCCGGACCTGCAATTTTGGCAATGTTGAATTTGAGTTTGATCGGGATCGTTTTGTTATGCCTTGGGTTGGTGGCGTTATATGTTGGAACGATTCATACGGAGTCGATGAATCGACCGTTGTATGTGGTGAGAAATAAAAAGATATGAATAAAGCTCCTCGCGTTTCGGTTTTGATGCCTGCATATAATGCAGAGAAATATATTGCGGAAGCAATTGAGAGTATTTTGAATCAAACATTTCAAGATTTTGAATTCATCATTGTTGATGATGGAAGTAGAGATGATACGTGGAATATAATAAAAAAATTTGCAATCTTAGATTCAAGGATTGTTCCGATTAGGAATGAAGTGAATCTTAGGATTTCAGCAACTTTAAATAAGGGAATTTTGATATCAAGAGGGGAGTATATTGCGAGAATGGATTCTGATGATTGGAGTTATCCAAAACGATTGGAGACGCAGATAGCATTTATGGATAAAAATCCAAATGTAGTTATTTGTGGTGGAGTGATGGAGTTGTGTGATTCAGGTTTGAAATGCATAAACACAAGAACTTATGCTCTTTTCAACAAAGAGATTCGTAACCGAATATTTCGTTACAGTCCATTTTGTCATGCAGCAACAATGTATAGACTAAATGCAATTCGGAAAGCTGGTGGCTACAATTCAGAGTTAAGTGACGCTGAAGACTATGATATGTATTTTAGGTTGGGGCATTTTGGTGAATTTGCAAACCTTAACTTCAAAGAATAAAAAATGGCATATCC
>CAZNPI010000127.1:0-2046 GCA_964575015.1 uncultured Gammaproteobacteria bacterium | reverse complement strand
GGCTCCACCTTCCAAAATGTTCCGAAGACGGTCTTCCCCAACTCTTTCACCACATCAACATTTGCCATATCCGTTACAAAAGTGCCTCCAACGCTCACCAATTGACTTCCCTCCGGGACATAGACGCGAGTATAACTTTGATAGCGCGTATATCGCCAATCAATGGTGCGATTCGTATTTGTATACGTCAGCGTCACTGTTCCGGTTAATTGATTCGGATTCGTTGCATTGAGTTGATAGGCAACCTCTTTTTTCATCACACCATCTGTTTTTAATGCCGCAAGATTCGCATCTACAACCCACACAAAGTCACCTCGGGTTGGCGGTGTCCGACCGGACCAATGACGAGCATCAAATGATGCTAATAGCGATGGCTGACTTGAATACAACAACACCTGTTTTCGCGTCAAAGATGCAGTAAGAACATCAAGGACCTCTGGCCATCGTGATGCAGGTAATGCAAATAAACGAGAGAGAAGTTCCGTGCCCACACGTGCCACCAATATTTTTCGTTGCTCTAATGGAATACCTCGTTGCACAAAACCTTTCTCAACCTCATATTCAAGACTATCGAAAAAATTTGTTGCCGTGTATCGAACTCCGTCAACGGTAATCGGTCCGGTCAACTGAAATAGTGCGCGAATAAAACCAGGCTCAATCGCCACAACCACGGTCGGAGGCGTTGTCATCTTTTTTCCGGTCGCCAACTCTGTTTCACGGATATAAAAATCTAACATTCGCGCTGCAGATGTTGGAAAATCCGGTGACCAGTTCGCATCACGCAAGAACCATGTGGTTGACCCTAAATGATCGCGGAGTTGTTTTGGCGGAACTTCTTTCCATGCTTGCGCAACCGGATTATCAATCGCATACACATCTCCCATCGCCAACTCTGTCATGTCTCCAGCATCCAACGTCATTGTGCCAACATTCCCAATAAACCCACCACCGGGTCGAAGCTCATCAGAATTTTGGAGAGCTAATAGAAAACGAGTTGGGCTTGGATATCCGGCAACGGACATTCCGGTCTCCAATAACGGCACCGCTTCGTCAATCGATCGTTGAAGAACAGGAAGTTGATCTGCTAATGGTTTTAGGGCAGAACGAATCGGTGCAATCAGTCCATCTTGCGGAATACGATTCCACAATTCAAGCGCAACATCGATCTTGTCTCGTGCAATACGAAATCGAGGCAGTGCATTCGCAAATGTTGCCAACACATCTCGTTTCTCTGCTTTCGTTAGATCACTAAATTTTCGCGTTGGTGCAATCTGCCCACTCAAATCAGAATCCACAATAGCACCACTATTCAGTGCATCACGCAAAGACTCGATCACCATCACAACGTCGCGCGCTCCGTCGAGGGTCTGCATTCCAACCGTTGTTGCATCTTGCAATCCACGAATCTGTGCTCCGATGCCAGGAACATCCCTCCAGAAGCCGGTCCCATCTAACGCATCATGTGCTTCTTGCAAATCACTTTGTGCAGCAGACAGATCCTGCACCGCGGATGAAACATCGAGCTGCTGCAAATGACCACGTGCCATCTCTAAATCCTTTTTTGCTCGCAGGCCCGCCATTGCAGCACGCGAACCAGCAATCGCTGGTGGGACCACAAATACAACAACAAGAATGCAGACAATGAAAAAAACCCAACGACCGAAATGACGCGGTCTAGGTGGAACCGATGGAGGTTCAGGACGCTGCTCTTCTGCATCTTCCACAACACGAACATCTTCAACCGATGGACCGGTTGGTTCAATCGGACAGGTGAGAAAATTTGGGGATTGTTTCGTAATGTGAAACATGATGTTAGGTAAACCAATGGCGCATCTGCAGCGCGGTAACACGAACACGTGAATGAAATTCAGAACGCTTGCGGAACATAGAGACAATCTTTGATATTCCATCAATCTTGCCCTTTATTCTTGATGGCGACTGTATCACTGACCATAATCCTCCAAATACGATCCATGGGAAATGCAACAACCAATTTTGCGGATCTTCATTTTTAATAATCATCCAACCTCGATTGCGAGCGATCAT
>CAZNPI010000126.1:0-2056 GCA_964575015.1 uncultured Gammaproteobacteria bacterium | reverse complement strand
ACGGTTTTCTTGTAAAACACAGCGCGAACATGCACATCATTCACCGGACGCTGATCTTCAACATAAATAATATGGAAGCCAAATGGGGTTTCAACAACCTGTGAGATTTCACCGACCTTGGTTGCGAACGCAGCCGTTTCAAATGCCGGAACCATTGCGCCCTTTCCAAAGTATCCGAGATCTCCACCAGACTGCTTCGCACCTGGCTCTTGAGAATATTTCTTTGCAAGATCAATAAAGTTCTTTGAAGTCACCTCTTTTCGAATCTGATCAATCTGTGCACGAGCCTGTTCCTTTGTAGCCGTTGTACTTGATGGAGCGTTATCCGCACCAGCGAATTGAAACAAGATGTGTGCGGCCTTCACCTCTGAACCGGCAGACTTTGATTCTTCAACTTTTGCAATGATTAATGCAGCTGACGTATCAATCAAACGAGGAAATACCGTGCCAGCTTTTTCATTTTTCACTGCATTATATACGTCTACATATTCAGGCTTATCTTTGATGAATCCCAAATCACCTCCATTGGCTTTTGAAACCGTTTCATTGGAGGAAAGACTTGCGACCGTTGAAATGGAATTTGGATCTTTCAAAATTCCAGCAAGAGCAGCATTTGCTTTTGCGGTTGTCGAGGCATTCGACAGATCTAACTGCTTCTTTTCTTCCGCATTTAAATCGCGCGGCTTATCTGTATTCTGTTCTTTAAACTCCAAGATTGGCGTTTCGCCAATGAGCTTAATCGCCTGATTCACATCGCGAATACCAGCGAGCTCAACAGAGACGCGCCAGTTGTCACCAACACGCGCTGTTTGGACAAGTGGTTCAGAAACACCCAACGAGTTCACGCGACGCTCAATAACATCACGAACGCCATCAACTGCACCGCTCTGATTCGCCTGTGCAATCTTTGTAACATCCGCCTCGTATTCAAGACGCGTTCCGCCCTGCAAATCAAGACCAAGAACAAAACCCTTCTCAATGTGGCCAATGGATGCACCAAAGGTCTTATTCACGAAATCAATAACAGCATTTGCTGGCGGCGGATAAGCCACGGCAGCAGCGACAATCGCCAATACCATGATGAGTGCAACACGCTTCTTGATAGAAGACGTTGTGACAACGGTTGGGGTAGGTTTAGACATAGTTTAGAATGGGTCAAAGAGTAGACGAAGAACCAGTTTTTCGCAAGTCTAAACCCCAAATCCCCCTCCTTCAGCCAGGTACAGGTTTCTGATTTTCTTGCTGCGAAACTCGTTCTTTTTATATTTTTCGAATTTTGGTGCTCGGACAGTCTTCCTGCGAAAATCAGAAACCTATACCTGGCTGCCCCATGCTACGCATCAAAACAAATTCTCCCCGTCTCCAACGCCTCTCTTGCAAATCTCATGCTATACACCAGCGGTTGCGGCAATTCATTCAACGCATACCAATCCCAACCGTAACATTTTTCCGGCTCAATATTTTGAGGTTCACCAGAAATCCAATCTGCCTGGTACACAAAAAAGACAAAATGTTTTGGTGGATACGCCGTCACATTCAAGACATAGGCAAAACGCAATGTGCCAACCTCAATCCCACACTCTTCCATCACCTCACGTCGCGCAGCAACTTCCAATGACTCCCCAAATTCCAAATGACCACCAGGGCAAGCATATTCACCATCGCCCAAAATATTTCGTCGACGACCAAGCAAAGTCTTACCATCTTTCATGATCATCACACCGACACCTACAACGGGACGATGTAATTCAGTACTCATACTCCAAACCTAGATTGTAGCCCCGTGACACTTCTTAAACTTTTTGCCGCTTCCGCACGGACATAGATCGTTCCGGCCAACATTTTGAAATGGATCCGTTCCAGTTTTCTGCACAGCTCCCGTTTGTTCTACTGATGTTTTTGGTGGACCGGCAAGAAATAGTTCACCCGCTCCGGCGATCGGCCGCTGAATCTCTTGTTCCACGGTCTCTTGTGCGAGCTGTATCTTGAAAATTGCGTTTGCAACGTACGTATCAATCGTTACCAACAATTGATTGAACATTCGATACGCTTCACG
>CAZNPI010000125.1:998-2077 GCA_964575015.1 uncultured Gammaproteobacteria bacterium | reverse complement strand
AAGATCGGCGAAGTGCATGAAGGTGAAGCGACCATGGACTGGATGGAACAAGAGCGTGAACGTGGTATTACGATCACGGCAGCTGCGACGACCTGTTTTTGGAAGGGTCACCGTTTGAATTTGATTGATACTCCAGGACACATTGACTTCACGATTGAAGTTCAGCGTTCGTTGCGTGTGTTGGACGGTGCGGTCACCGTATTTGATGGTGTTGCCGGCGTTGAGCCACAATCTGAAACCGTGTGGCGTCAGGCTGACAAATACAACGTTCCTCGTATCTGTTTCGTGAACAAGTTGGATCGTACTGGTGCAGATTTCACCAAGGACGTTGCATCTATCCGAAACCGTTTGAACAAGAACGCCTACCCAATCCAGCTCCCAATTGGCCAAGAGGATAAATTCCTCGGCATCATCGATTTGATTACGATGAAGGCAGAAATTTACAAGGATGAAATGGGACAAGACATTATTGAATCAGACGTTCCTGCTGACATGATGGAAGCTGCGAAAACAGCGCGTGGTGAATTCTTGGATGCGTTGTCAGAAACGGACGAAGCGCTCATGAACAAGCACCTCGCTGGTGAGGAGTTGTCTATCGCTGAAATCCGCGAAGCATTGCGCAAGGCTGTGTTGAAGCAAGAGCTTTTCCCAATTTTGTGTGGTTCTGCATTGAAGAACAAGGGCGTCCAGTTCTTGCTCGATGCCGTTACCTACTACTTGCCATCACCACTCGAAATTCCTCCAATCAAGGGTCACATGGTTGATCACGATGATGAGATTGAGGAACGACCAGCAGATGACAATGCGCCATTTGCCGCATTGGCTTTTAAGGTCATGTCTGATCCATTTGTTGGAAAACTCGTGTTCTTCCGCGTGTACTCTGGAAACTTGGCCGCTGGTTCATATGTCTTGAATAGCAAGACGGGTGAGCGTGAACGTATCGGTCGCATCGTGCGCATGCACTCAAACTCACGTGAAGATGTGGACCATGTGTATGCCGGTGAAATCGCCGCAGCCGTGGGTTTGAAGGGGACATTCACGGGTCACACGATCTGCGATGAAGCGCACCCAATCGTGCT
>CAZNPI010000125.1:0-985 GCA_964575015.1 uncultured Gammaproteobacteria bacterium | reverse complement strand
CAATCCCAGAACCGGTTATTGAAATCGCCATTGAACCAAAGACAAAACAGGATCAAGAAAAGATGGGTGTTGCTTTACAGAAGTTGGCTGAAGAAGACCCATCCTTCCGTGTTCGCACAGATGAAGAAACGTTGCAGACCCTCATCGCTGGTATGGGTGAATTGCACCTCGACATCATCGTCGATCGTATGAAGCGTGAATTCAAGGTGGAAGCCAATGTTGGTAAGCCACAGGTTTCATACAAAGAATCACTCAAAAAAGCTGCAGAAGGAGAAGGAAAATTTGTTCGCCAGTCTGGTGGTCGTGGTCAATACGGTCATTGCTGGGTCCGCTTGGAACCAATGGAACGTGGCAAGGGCTACGAATTCGTTGACGAAGTCAAAGGTGGCGTCATTCCTCGCGAATTTATCACCCCAATCAACCGTGGTATTCAAGAAGCTATGACACGCGGTGTTGTCGCCGGCTACCCAGTTGTTGACATCAAGGCTGCGGTCTACGACGGTTCCTACCACGACGTTGACTCTTCCGAAGCTGCATTTAAAGTCGCTGCTTCCATGGCGTTCAAGGATGCATGTGCAAAAGGTGGAATCTCCATTCTCGAGCCAATCATGAATGTCGAAGTTGTAACTCCAGAACAATACATGGGTGATGTCATCGGTGACTTGAATTCCAAGCGAGGTCAGATCAACGAAATGACAGAGCGCATGGGTGTGAAAATCATCAAGGCATTCGTGCCACTTTCAGAAATGTTCGGCTACGCAACTTCGTTGCGCTCCATGACTCAAGGTCGCGCTTCCAACTCCATGGAATTCGACCACTACGCAGAAACTCCACAGAACGTGCAGGCTGCGATCATCGAAGGACGAACGAAAAAATAATATTGATAGAAAAAATAAACAACCCTGGTCGAATGACCAGGGTTTTGTTTTGAGTGAGCTAGCTATTTAGCAATATTGCTCCATCAGCAATGTGCCGATGCGTTGTA
>CAZNPI010000124.1:0-2082 GCA_964575015.1 uncultured Gammaproteobacteria bacterium | reverse complement strand
AATACGTCTTGATGATCCGCATCGCGGAAATGTTCCGCCAAGGTCAAACCGGTCAATGCAACGCGAGCACGAGCACCCGGCGGTTCATTCATCTGACCGAACACGAGCGCCGTCTTTTCCAACACACCAGATTCTTTCATTTCACGATATAAATCATTTCCTTCACGTGATCGTTCACCGACACCGGCAAACACAGAATATCCTCCATGCTCAGATGCGATGTTTCGAATTAACTCTGTGATGATGACCGTTTTTCCTACACCAGCACCACCGAACAACCCGATCTTTCCACCTTTCAAAAAGGGACAGATCAAATCGATCACTTTAATACCGGTTTCTAAAATTTCTGATTTTGTTGATTGCTCTGTAAACGGAGGAGCTGCACGATGAATGGATGACAACTTCGGAGACTTAATAGCCGGAAGATTATCAATCACCTGTCCGGTCACATTAAACATGCGTCCGAGCGTTTCTTTACCAACCGGCACGCTAATCGGAGCTCCAGTGTCCTTCACTTCCATTCCACGCATCAACCCATCGGTCGATGACATGGCAATGGTTCGAACTTCTCCACCACCAAGGTGTTGTTCAACTTCTAAATATAGCGTGGCTCCGTCGCGCTCAATCGTTAAGGCGTTAAAAATGGCCGGTGGCGCGCCTTCGAACGCAACGTCGATGACCGGACCGATGACTTGTGTGATTTTTCCGTTGGGCATATGTGTTGGGTTATTCGATGGCTGCTTTACCAGCGCTGATTTCTGAAATCTCGCGTGTGATGCTGGCCTGACGAGCTTGGTTAAAGGTGAATGTGAGATCTTGCAACATGTCTGTGGCGTTATCCGTGGCGCTACGCATTGCCATCATGCGAGAGGAGTGTTCCGAGGCCGACGATTCGAGCAGCGACTGATAGACTTGCGTTTCGAGGAGTCGTGGAAGGATGGAAACGAGCACCTCTTGCGGACTTGGTTCAAAGAGAATGTCCGGTGCATCGATCGGAACTGGCTGAGCCGCACCATCCTCTTCCTTCAGTTCAGTATCTTCTTTCAGATCTGCTTCAGGAATAATCGGAAGGAGCTGCATTGCGGTCGGAATTTGCGCGAGCGCACTCTTGAAATCCGTGTACACCATGAATACACGATCAACACGCTGCTGGATAAATGCCTGGAAAGCAAACTCTCCTACTGGCGCGCTCCGTTCAAAGGACGGTGCATTAGAGATTGCTTCAAACGAGGCAACGATCGGATAGCCAGCGCGCTTGACTGCAAGCTCTGCCCGACGACCGACCGTAACAACCTCAATCCGTTCTCCGTCACGCGATGCGAGAAATTCAATAGCCTTTTTCAAGAGCTGCGCATTGAATCCGCCACACAACCCACGATCAGATGCTGCGACAATCACGAGAGAAGCAGACGATGTTGCAGGAGCAGACAATAGACGATGACTTCGTTCCGGAACCGTCTGACGAATATGATTCACCATTTGCTGCAAGACACGAGAATAGGCACGAGATGCCTGCGTCAAATTCACGGACTTGCGCATTTTTGACGCAGCAACAAGCTCCATCGCTTTCGTGATTTTTCGAGTGTTGGCAACGGACTTGATCCGTCGCTTAATGACGCGCGTGGAGACTGCCATAGTTATTTCGTGCTCTCAAACATCTTTGTCCATTCTGGAATCACAACCTTCAATCGTTTTTCAATCTCTTCATCGATTGCTTTCCGATCTTTCAACAGATCCATCACATCAGAAGCGGACGAATCAAGATATGAGTGGAATCCAAGTTCCCATTCTCGGACGCGTTCAACAGCGATTGCATCAACGTATCCTTTTGTGACTGCGTACAACACCGCCACCTGGTGATGCATGGACATCGGACGATATTGATCCTGTTTCAAAATTTCAACGATGCGGCGTCCGCGTTCAATCTGATTCTTCGTTGCCTGATCAAGGTCTGTAGCAAATTGTGAGAACGCTTCCAACTCGCGGAACTGCGCCAAATCCAAACGGATCGGACCAGCAACTTTTTTCATTGCTTTCGTTTGTGCAGCACCACCTACACGAGAAACGGACAAGCCCACGTTC
>CAZNPI010000123.1:0-2100 GCA_964575015.1 uncultured Gammaproteobacteria bacterium | reverse complement strand
ATCCCTTCTCTCTACACTTTGATTCACCTCCGTATTCAACGAAGTCTTTCCAGTCTGTTACTTCAACACGAATGAACGTTTTTTCAAAATCTGTATGGATCACGCCGGCCGCTTGTGGGGCTTTTGTGCCTTTTGTGATGGTCCAGGCGCGTGTTTCAATTTCACCGGATGTTAAAAAGGTAATCAAACCGAGCACGTCATATGCCTCCACAATGAGACGATCCAGACCTGAAGATGTCTGCCCGAGTGCAGATAGGTATTCATTACGTTCTTCATCATTCATGGATGCAAGTTCTGCTTCCATCTTCACGCATACGGGCACGAATCGGCTTCCAGACTTTTCTATGAATCCACCAAGCGCCGTTTTCCATGAGCCGTCTTGAAGTTGCTCTTCGCTTACGTTCACAACATACAACATCGCCTTCAATGTGAGCAGTGCAAGTCCCTTCAATGTTTTGCGTTCTTCCTCAGTCCACTCCAAATCGCGCAATTGTGTCCCCTGCTCTACCGCTTCCTTTGCGCGAGCTAAAATCGCTAACTCTGCTTCAAGATCTTTTGTCTTTCCTGATTTTAATTGTCGTTCAACGTTCTGATGGCGCTTCGTCAATGTTTCCAAATCTGCCAATGCAAGCTCAATACCAATCGTGTCCGCATCTCGAACAGGGTCAATCTCACCATCAACATGAATAACGTTAGGATCTTGAAATGCGCGAAGCACTTGGGCGATCGCATCACACTCTCGAATATGGGACAAAAACTTGTTTCCAAGCCCCTGACCCTCTGACGCACCCTTCACCAACCCAGCAATATCAACAAACTCAATCGTTGTTGGCACGATTTTTGCTGCATGAGAAACAGCGGCAAGCTTTCCCAAACGCTCATCCGGAACCTCAACAACTCCAACATTCGGATCAATCGTACAAAATGGAAAATTCGCACAATCCACTGCTTTTTTCGTAATTGCAGAAAACAGCGTTGATTTACCAACATTCGGGAGTCCGACAATACCAATTTGGAGTGACATATATGTAGGGAGGCTACAGGGAAACACAAAACACGTCAACGATTGTGACGTGCTTCGTAATGCAAAAATATACCTATTTCTGTTGCTCAGGACGAATCGGTAACAACACAAATACACTCGTACCAACACCAACCTCAGAAGTAAACCGAATAGAACCGCCTGACGCATCAACTACAGATTTTACAATGTATAACCCTAAACCCGTGCCATCAGGAGCAATCAATCTCGCATTTTCCGCTCGAAAGAATTTAGAGAA
Organism: uncultured Gammaproteobacteria bacterium; assembly: GCA_964575015.1. Lineage (GTDB taxonomy): Bacteria > Patescibacteriota > Patescibacteriia > 2-12-FULL-60-25 > 2-12-FULL-60-25 > JAGOQX01. The sequence goes on along the minus strand of CAZNPI010000123.1, from coordinate 820 downwards.
AATTTTATCTTGCGCATCCTTTGGTATCCCGATTCCATGATCCCACACTTCAATGGTGAGATTATCCTTAATACGCTGCACACGAACACCAACGTCCCCACCAATGTCCGTATAAATCATCGCATTTGCCAATAAGTTCTGAAATACGACCATCAGAATGTGGGGATCAACCATGACCTCATGCACATCAGCACCATACTCTAAGTGAACCTTCATCTTTCTCTCATTTTTCAATTGTTCCAATCCACTTAATACTGAATCAACAACCTTTGAAACATTTGTGGGCTCTGGCGCAACGCTAAACCTCCCCTGCTCAATACGCGAAACGCTTAACAATGAGGAAACCAATTCAATCAACCGTTCATTATTGTTATAAATAACCTTGGTGTATTTTTGCTGCTCTTCGTTCATTGGACCTAATCGCTTAGAAGCCAGCGCTTCTGCGTACCACTTAATCGTTGAAAGCGGCGTACGAAGTTGATGAGATGCTAATGAAATAAACTCACTCTTTGAGCGATCAATTCGTTTCTCGGCCGTAATATCACGAAATACGGCAATCGCACCTACAACCTTTTTATTTTCAAGTACGGGTGCTGCCGTAATCATGATGGGAAATTTATACCCATCCGTAGTCATGTACAGATACGAACTTGTAGTAACTCTTCGTTGTTTTTCCATTGCGATCTGCATTGGACAATCCGTCTGCAAAAGAGGCTGATCTTTTACATCAAACATTTTGCACGTTCTATTGAAAACAGCACCCAGGACATTTTCAGCCTGCACACGCAAAATTCTACAGCCACTTTCGTTGATAAAGATG
>CAZNPI010000122.1:1595-2143 GCA_964575015.1 uncultured Gammaproteobacteria bacterium | reverse complement strand
CACCAAGGGAGAGTGCGGCTGCGGTAAAGCTTCCGGTTGTGAGCGCATAGAGTTGAAGCGCCTGAGTGAAACCGCACGGAAGAAAGAATGTTGCCGCGCCAAGGACCATTGGCATCAACGGAGATGTATTTCCGTCTGCGTCTAGAACGCGATTGGCAATGGACTTTGGCATTTTCGGCATGAGTCCTTTTAGCCACGCTGGTGCAACCTGCAGCATGTCCAACCCCATGATAATCATGTAGACGGCTGCAAGGATCCCGATCATTGATGTAACGATGGGGGATGGAGCAAGTGCTTGTCCAACGACACCGAGCAATCCACCGAGCAGGGTGTAGCCGATGATGCGTCCCATGACGAATAGAGCAACCGGACGCATGCGTGCCATTGGTCGGGCAGAGTTGTAGCGAGTATTAAATGTCGCGGCAGCTGAAAGTAGTAATCCGCCGGAAATAGCGATGCAGGATGAGCTGGCAGCGACAAGGCCGACCACAAAGATCGCTCCGAGGCTCATGCCGCTTCCAATTGTGAAGCTCGTATTGAAGAGGCCG
>CAZNPI010000122.1:0-1585 GCA_964575015.1 uncultured Gammaproteobacteria bacterium | reverse complement strand
GCCGATGCTAGAAAGGATTTTGCCAAGAAGTAGTACGAGCGCGAATAAACCAAGGACTTCAAAGAATGATGTTTGTGTTGGTTTGGTTCCAGTTCCGTTTAAACTGACAATGTACTTTTCTTGTCCTAGGGCTTCTTGAAGTTGCGTGACCGTTGGTACGGTTCCATTGTGTGTGATACGTGCCTTTCCCGTAGCCGCTTCTACTTCAACTCCGCATACGCAATCAAGCTGCTTCCATTTGCGCTCAATAAGTAGTTCGCAACTTCGGCAGGTCATTCCTTCGATCGAGACAGTAAGTTGTTTTGATTGATGATCCATACAAGATAATTAATGAAAGTATATACCTAAATAAAAACAATGGGTTGCGAGTAATGTCGCGAAAAACCATTGTTCTATGAGGCGAACCGTTTGGAATTCAAAATGCCGTTGCTCAACGCAAAGACAAGAAAATCAGGTGCAAGAAAAAATGAAAGGCGCTGTTTGAGGTATCGGAGCTGAATGCGTAGTTTATCGGTTTCGTTCAGTTGTTTTTTGACATTTGAGAACCAAGCCAGTGCAAAAGCGATGCTGATAACGAGGAGGATAGAAGCTGTGTCGGTCGTGACTGATGGGTATAGGCTTGCAAACGTTGCCATGTGATCTTGAGTCGTGTGTGAGCAGGCTGGTCCAGTGTCCTCGCATCCGTCCATGTCCATTCCTGCGTGCGCAGCACTGACTGTTTGAACTCCGCAGTCCATTCCGCAAGACATAACCATCTGCTTGCAGACGCCAACAAATGACGCGAGGATCATCGCGGTCAAGGCGAAAGAGGAGATGAGCTTACGAACGTTCATGGTGATAGTAGGAATATAGCGTTTTTCGGGTTTATGGTCAAAGGTTGCGTATCTCTCGCATTTTTCGGGGGAGTGGAATGAGGTTGTTATCAAGACTATACTATAAAAGAGCTGATCACTTTTAAAGATGTAGCTTTATTGTTCATTCTATTCTCTATGTGGCGATATTATTACGGTTCACCTACGTTCATGCACGCAGGATGGTCGGGTCTTGGTTTTGGTCTACTGCTCAGCTCTCTGATTGTTTGGTCCCTTGTTTGGAAGGGGCTTGCATTGTGGAGAGCCGGTCGAACAAATGACAAAGCATGGTTTGTAGCATTGCTCCTCTTAAATACGCTTGGGATTTTGGAGATGCTCTATTTATACGTATTTAGTAAGCCGGAGAAGAAGTGAGGTGCGCACGAATGAGTTTTAATGCCGCTGGATTGATAAAATTTTCCGGTACGTCTTCAATTGGAGTCCATTTCCATTCCGAAAACTTTTCAGGTTCGCGTAGCGTCGCTTCTGACGATGTTGTTCCGGTGAATACATAGACGGTATCACCTTCTTTTGCGCCTGGAATTTCGCCAAGGAATTCACTGATTTGCACATCAGTAATCCCGGTTTCTTCGTCCGTTTCTCGTCGCAACGTTTCCTCAACGGTTTCGTTCGCATCACATCGGCCTCCAGGGATGGTCCAGACAGAGATGGATTTCCATTTATCTGGGGTGTAGTGACGCAGGCCAATGAGTATTTTTCCGTCTTTTACTAGG
>CAZNPI010000121.1:0-2208 GCA_964575015.1 uncultured Gammaproteobacteria bacterium | reverse complement strand
CACGCACTGTTTCCATTGGAATACCGTGTGTTTTTGTATCCATCTGGATCGCAGTAATACCTACACGTGTACCAGCAACTTTGAAATCCATACCACCGGTACCATCTTCCAAATCCTGAAGATCAGTGATTACACGGAACTTCCCAGTCTTCTCGTCGCTTGCGCAACCCATAGCTATACCGGCAACCGGCGCTAGGATTGGCACGCCGGCATCCAACAACGCTAATGTTGAACCACAGGTTGCACCCATTGAGGATGAACCGTTGGAACCCAATACCTCTGAAACGATGCGGATTGTGTATGGGAACGCTTCACGTTCTGGCATCACCGCCTGAATTGCGCGCTCTGCCAACGCACCGTGGCCAATTTCACGACGACCTGGTCCACGATTTCCTTTTGTTTCACCAACCGAATAGCTTGGGAAATTGTAGTGATGGAAGAAACGCTTCTTTACTTGGAACTCCATCGTATCCAACGTCTGCTCCATTCCCGGTGATGCCAATGTAACCGTTGAGAGGACTTGGGTTGAACCACGTTGAAACAATCCAGAACCGTGTGTTCGCGGGATCATGGCGACCATGGCGTCCAATTCACGAATCTCATCCAACGCACGACCGTCTGCACGACGACCCTCTTCAAGAATCATTTTTGTGATTTGAGCATCAACGAATTCATCAACAATGGCCATCGCCTTTTTGCGATTATCTTTGGACATTTGTTGCGACAATAAATAGGCATCAGTTTCAAGCTTTAACGCCTCGACTGCCGCTTTTCGATCTGACTTTGTCTTAAGTGGTTGTGCGAATAGGGTTGTTGCGACATTTGATGTCATGAACGTACGTGCAACTTCTTGCAGCGCCTCCAACTCTGCGAGCTCCGTCTTTGCCTCTTCTGTTTTTGGCGTAAACGGATCGATCTTTGTCATACCAACAGCTGCACGAACATCTTCAAGCAATTGAAATACCGGCTTCATCTGTTCATGCGCCCAGGCAATAGCTTCCGCTGCATCATCTTCTGAAATCTGCTTGGCGCCTGCTTCAAGCATCAACGTTTTTCCATCTCGACCGGCAACAACCAAATCAAGATCACCCGTGTTTGTTTCAATATATGTTGGATTTAAAATCCATTTTCCATCAACGCGACCAATACGAACAGCCACAAGAGGTCCATCCCATGGGATATCAGAAATCATCAATGCACACGCTGAGCCGATTAAGCCGGGAATATCTGCATCATTAACTTGATCGTGAGAGAACACGGTCGTGACAACAGCAACCTCATTACGCATGCGATCATCAAATAACGGACGAATGGCACGATCAATTAAACGACCGGACAAAATCGCTTCATCCGTTGGTCTGCCTTCACGTTTAATGAAGCGTGAACCTTTAATACGGCCGGCCGCGTACATGCGTTCTTCGAAATCAACTTGCAATGGGAAAAAATCTAAACCTTCGCGCATCCCACCCATCGTTGCGGTGCATAATGCGACAGTGTCACCATACTGAATCGTACAGGAACCATTCGCTTGCTGGGCCAATAACCCAACGCCAATAGTAAGGGTTCTACCACCCCATTCGATTGAAAACTTCTTTTCTGCTTTCATAGACTTGGACTGAGCGACGAATCGCTTTAAATATTAGCCTCGTCCGGAGACTTAATCCGCAGGACGGATCTGTGTCTCAGGGCGAGGAGATTGAATGAGCATCTGACATCTTTTTCTTTGCTGTGGAACCAAACGAGTTCACCAGTGAAAGCAGCTGACGAAGGCATGGGATGTTCATGGCTAAACCAACTTGGCCGTCCTCGCTGCAGAAAAAGATGTCAGATGCTCATTCGTAAATGAAAAAACTAATAATGACTTAAAACGATATTTTTACGCGACGGTTTGGTGATGATGGGAAACGACCCTTTTTTGGCTTGATTGTTCCGGATTCTGGTTCGTACGGAACCGTCACGTCCTCATCATCAAGACTAAACGGTTTTTCACTATCTGCATCATGATCCAATTGTGTAACAGACACTGGTTCACGAGGCGTAGAAATGATTTCCTCAGGCAACACAGCATCAGGGCGCGTATCAACGCGTGGGAACCGTTTTCCCATTAAATACTGCCTTCCTTCCGTCGAGATGTCAAAGAAACGATCTGCGACCGCCTTGAGCTGCGCATTCGTTGATTCTGCAAAGGCTGCGACCTCAACAATCACG
>CAZNPI010000120.1:0-2251 GCA_964575015.1 uncultured Gammaproteobacteria bacterium | reverse complement strand
ATCGAGGATGGGTCTCTTGATCTCACGCTATTGATCAATAATCTATTTTTATCTCAAAATCGCGCACAGTTGATTCGCGAGATGGCACGTCTGACGCGTCCGGGTGGAAAAATCGTGATTGTGGAATGGAAGGCGGTTCATACGCCAATCGGTCCTGCTGCTGATAGACGTATCGACCCACAGCAAGCAAAAGAGATCGTTGCATCTCCATTGATGAAGCTTGTGGATGAGTTTGAGGCTGGTCCATACCACTATGGACTGATCTATACTCGAACAGAAGAAGCGGTTGCGTAATGAGCTGATTTCGGGCAATATAGCCTGATCTATGAATTTGCCCCCATTATTTACCCCACAGTTTTGGTTTAACGTTAATCCGCCCCCATTTATTCCGATTATTGATTGGACGATCCTCATCTTGATGATTGGGTTGATTCTTGGAGGTGCTGTTGCCTTATATCTGCGAACACGGAAGAGGTACGAAAAAATGTTTCGTCGGGCTTTTATGCGAGCTGGATTGCTGGGTGTTATTGCTGGAATCGTTGGTTTAGCCTTTTATATCTGTGCATTTGAACGTGTTCCGTTTCTCAGCATGCGCTTCATCTGGCTGATTTGGGCATTGTGGACCGGATTAGAGGGTTGGAGCATCTATCGGTATGTCACTATTGATATTCCCGCCACGCAGGAGGTTCAGGCCGAGCGTGATCGTATCAACAAGTGGCTGCCAAAGAAGAAATAAGGCGCATGATTCACGAACGACGAAAATTTGGAAACCGTGGCGAAGATCTTGCCGCGGTTTTCTTTACTTCAAAGGGTTTTCGAGTTGTAGATCGTAATTGGACGTGTAAGCTAGGGGAGATTGATTTAATTGTGGAAAAGGACGGTTGTACGCATTTTGTGGAGGTAAAGACTCGGCAGACGATGACATTTGGTTATCCGGAAGAGTCCATCACTCGAACGAAGTTACAGCACCTTGCCCGGGCCATTGAGGTCTATTTGGCCCAACATTCTCAGGCCGCAAAGAGCTACCAGGCTGACGCGTTGGCAATTCTGGTACTAGAAGGCCAAGACCCCGATTTTCATTATATAGAGCAGATTCTGTGATTTACGCTGTTGAGGCGGTAAACACTTGACAGGTGCGGACTACTCTTGCTATATTTCGGCCACATTTTACTGCCATGCCTACAATGAACCAACTCCTCCGAAGCGGACGCCGTCCGCTGAAGACCAAGTCCAAAAGCCCGGCTCTCCAGTCCCGGCTTGATTCGCTTCACCGCAAGCGGACCACCATCAGCCGTGGCGCTTCGTTTATGCGAGGCGTGTGCACGAAGGTGACGACGACCACTCCAAAGAAGCCGAACTCGGCTCTCCGAAAGATTGCTCGCGTACGCTTATCGAACGGCATGGAAGTCACCGCCTATATTCCTGGCGAAGGACATAACCTCCAAGAGCACTCCATCGTTTTAATCCGCGGTGGTCGTGTGAAAGACTTGCCAGGTGTTCGTTACCACATCGTTCGCGGTGTCTACGATACACAGGGCGTGCAGAACCGACGCCGCAGCCGATCAATTTACGGAGCGAAACGTCCTAAGGCAGGTGCAGCAAAGAAATAATATATGCGCGGAAAACAAGCTCCAAAACGCCAAATCGGCACAGATATCAAATTCGCATCCCCAGTGGTCGCGAAGTTGATTAACTATGTCATGAAGGATGGCAAGAAGTCGACAGCACAACGAATTGTCTATCAGGCTCTCGATATTATCGAAGAGAAGACAAAAACGCCTGCAATCGATACCTTTAACACAGCTGTGAACAACATTTCACCTCTTCTTGAAGTGAAATCAAAGCGCGTCGGTGGTGCAAACTACCAGATCCCGATGCAGGTTCGCGCAGAACGCCGCACGCAATTAGCCTTCCGCTGGTTGTTGTTGGCCGCTCGCTCCAAGAAGGGTAAGCCAATGGCTGAAAAGCTTGCGACTGAAATTTTGGCCGCAGCAGAAAACCAAGGTGACGCCGTGAAGAAGAAGCAGGATGTCCAACGCATGGCCGAAGCAAACCGCGCCTTCGCGCACTTCGCTCGCTAGTGTATGGACGCAGATAGTGGTCGTAATGTCATCTTGAGCAGCGCAACGGATCTCACGGGGTAAAGCCCGTGAGGTGTGTGTGCCCCGTTCAGGATGGCATTTTGTTTTCACTTCTCCCTCATTCAATCCGTTTATTTTCCCCTAATACATTCATCATTATGCCTCGAGAA
>CAZNPI010000119.1:0-2256 GCA_964575015.1 uncultured Gammaproteobacteria bacterium | reverse complement strand
GCGCATCCTGTGCCTCCGCATCTTCCGGGGTCACATAATGAACATCTTTTGTTGCAACGAGTGGCGCGCCAGTTTGTTTTGAAAGTCGGATTAACTGCGCATTAATATCATTTTGACTGGCAGATTCTGGATGATGGACCAGTTCTAAGAAAAAATTCTCTGCACCGAAAATATCTTGATATTCCTTCACTAACTCAACCGCTTTTTCCATATCATGCGCCTGACATGTTTTTGGAATTTCTCCTTTACTACAACCTGATAACGCAATCAACCCTTTTCCATATTGGCGCAAGACATCCTTGTCCATACGCGCTTTGTAGTAAAAACCTTCGAGATAAGACATCGACACTAGCTTCAACAAATTCTGATATCCCTCATTTGTTTCTGCGAGCAATGTGAGATGCGTAAATCGATCGTCAATACGAGCTCGCTTATCAGTCAATTTGTTCGCCGCAATATATGCCTCTACGCCAATAATAGGCTTAATCCCCGCCTTCGTTGCTGCCTCATAAAATTCAATCGCGCCATACAAGGCACCGTGATCAGTTAACGCGAGCGCGTCATACCCAAGTGTCTTTGCGCGATCAACAAGATCCGTGACATCACCCATGGCGTCCAATAAGGAGTACATGGAGTGAACGTGTAAATGCACGAACGGAGACTTCGGAGCAACTTCAGGCGTATCTGACATATTCAATAGATTCCCGCTGATGGGACAAGCCCTGCGGGGTTATTTTTATGGGCGGACTGTAGCAGGCGGGATCAAGGATGACAAAGCCTATTCCTCATCTTCATCTAACAGGCGTTTTCCTCGTTTTTTTACACTCATTTTTGGCTCTTCTCGTGATTTGAAAAATGACATCGCTGTCTTTCCGATCTCTGCAAATGTTCCGAAATAAGACAGGGTTGATTCAATACGCTCTCTCATTGCCATCGCAGCGCTCTCAACTCTCGCGATTTTTTCACGCGTCTCCCCCACGACTTTATTTCCTTGTCGGAGCAACGTGGCTAATTCATACAATGCCCAACAGAGAAAAACGGCTACACAAATAATAACAATGGTAGCAACGAGATAGAACAGATCGTTCGTAGATGAGAGGGTCATGCCCTCATGATATCACACTACCGAATCTCGGCGCCAAATCTCTGCTTCAATGTCAATTGAATTTTTTCCATCAATGCATCCACTACTCCGCTCTCCAATGTTCGATCTGATGCGCTAAACGTAAAGTGCATTGCGACAGACTTTTTATTCTCTGGAAGATTTTTCCCAACATACGTATCGAACCACTCTACATTCGTGATAAGCGAATCAACCGTTCGAATCACTTTCGCGAGCTCCTCATATTCCGTCTCTTGATCAACCATCACAGCCAAATCACGCTTCGCTTCTGGAAACGCAGGGATCGAAACAAACTGACGAGCATGCGATGCATCTGGAATGATTTTTTCAAATGGAATATCAACGAGCCCGACTGGACCATCCAATTTAAATTGTGCCGCGATCTTTGGCGACACTTCACCAATTGTCGCAATCAGCTCTTCACCGCGGAATGCCTGGGCTGATCGACCTGGGTGCCAAAATGCGTCGTCTGATAATCGCTTCCATTCAACACCAGAAATTCCCATCTCAGATAATAGATGTTCAACATATCCTTTCGCATGTCGCCAAGGATTTTTCATCCCCATGAACAGTGCGCCGATTTCGAGCTGCTCATCCGGAAGATCAGACCAATCTGCTGCTTTTGGATAGTAGACATTTGAAACTTCGAATAACCGCTGTTCTGGAAATCGTTCGCGATTTTCTGAGGCAGTCTGCAATAATCCAGGCAGCAACGTCGTACGCATCACTTCGAAATCTGTGCTCAACGGATTTTGAACATGCAACATTCCTTTTGAATCATACCCAGCCTTTGCAACAAGTTCTTTGGAAATAAATGAGTACGTATACAACTCTGTCATGCCTGCACCTTTCGAAATATCGCGGACCTGCTTCTCCCAATACAACTCAGGCTCCATTGGACGAGATGCAACATCGCACGGAACAATTCCCGGAATATTCGCGTATCCTTTGACGCGTGCGATTTCTTCAACCAAATCTCGACCATCTTCAATATCATGATCACGCCACCATGGGACGATGACGGAGATTTTTTTCGCGGTTGCGGTGACAGTGAAACCAAGTCGTTTCAAGATACTAACCATTTCCATGCGAGCAACAGGAACACCGATAAGCGCGTTCACTTCATCGACCCC
>CAZNPI010000118.1:0-2337 GCA_964575015.1 uncultured Gammaproteobacteria bacterium | reverse complement strand
CGCCAATCACTGCATCTACGCCCTGATCAATAAACCAATGCGCTACTTCAACCTGCGTCTTGTTTGGCTTCACCTTATATTCATCTCCCCAGTGAATCACAACGATCACCTTTTGCGCCTTTGCGCGAGCTGACTCAACCGATTTCAATGCATCAGCTCGATCTAGTGGAATATTCGTGATATTTATTCCTACCAATGCAACCACCCGAGAACCTGACGTTATATACGCAAGCGATGACTCCGGATCACTGCGTAACTCATCCCCAAACACTGTGATCCCTTCACGCTCCAATGCATCGCGAGAATCTTTGGCGCCCGCCCTTCCCTGATCGAGCGTATGGTTATTTGCCTGTGAGACCGCGGAAATCCCAACAGTACGCAACATCTGAACAACGGATGGATCAAACGCAAAATCAATTGACTTCACCGGAGGTCTCCGTGTTGCCGTGACCGGGCCTTCCAAATTCGCGACACGAACATCCCGCGGATCAAACAACGCACGTTCATCTTTAATACGCGCAAATGGATATTCAACGGAATGAGCCGTCTCCATACGCGTTCGAACATTTCGATCAAGCATCACGTCTCCAAAAAAAACAATCCCAGGTTCATATGGCGGTACCATGGCGGCATTCGGAAGCGAAAAAGCCGGAACAGGAGAACCCTCTATAGAGGAGGGGGTCAACATTCGAGCAAACGCAAACGTAACACCAGCAATACCAATGCTCACAAGGCCAACATAGCCTATAACGCGAAATACTATTTTACCGTTCATCATCTTATTGTTTTGGTAGCGCAACAAGCATCACCGCGGCACCATGCATCACGTCTCCGCCATTCCAGTCATGCGCTGCATTTGCGAGCTCTGCAAACGTATAGGTAAAATCTTTCCCATTCCGTGTTCCTGGATCATTCGTGATCCATCGATCGCCGAGATACCCCTTCACAACAATCATGTGATACGGAGGACCACCATTTCTGAAATTTGGATTTGGTAATACTTTTCCATCAGCCGGGACAATCACAGGAAAACCATTCGCAAGAGCTCGACGCATATTCAATTCTGAATACGGAACAACACGAACATCCGTATATCCAAAATACCCTTTCATAATATCTGCCGTCTGTTGCGCAGAGGTATCTTTATATCCCCCAATGGTTTTTTGTTCAAACTCTACAATGCTGTCAATAATCTTCTTTGCATCAGATGGTGCAATTGTTCCAGAAAAGCCTCGATAAAATCGATCAACCATGGTCATGGATGCTTCTTCACACGCTTCTTGATATGGCATGTTCCAATCACCATATGGAGCCTGACTTGTGAATGGCACATCTAAATTTACCTGTGCCGGTATTGCGCCCTTCAAACGAAATGGATCAATGGTTGGGATTTTTTCCGGTGAAGAAACCAAAACAAAATGCGTCGACGTTGCAACACCACCCTCAATCGCCGCATCATCCCCCGTTGTACTGACGGATTTCAATGGCTGGAATTTTTGAGCGCTCGGTAATGAAGGCGCGCTCAATACTCTCCACTCATCACGAAGATTGCCGCGATACAGATATCCAGCAATAAGCGCGCCTGCAAGCAGAGCACCGAGTATCCATGTTCGCATATTCATTTCACTATCGTACTACGAAAAAAGCGGTCCGTAAACCGCTTCTTTCGAACGCTTTTCGCTTATTTTACATCAAGAGTCACGGTGGTCATCTTGTCGCCTACCCCAATCTTTCGAACAATATCTAACCCCTTCACCACACGTCCGAAAATCGAATAGTCCGGTGGAAGCGGATTGTTCTCAAGCATGATAAAAAATTGTGATCCGTTCGTATCACGGCCAGCATTTGCCATCGCAACAATGCCGGCATCATATGGAAGCTTCACTGGATCATTCTTAAATTCATATCCAGGACCTCCAGTACCGTTTCCGATCGGATCGCCACCCTGAATCACGAACCCAGGAACAACACGATGGAACGTTAACCCGTCATAAAACTTCTGATTTGCGAGATACACAAAATTCGATGCAGCATTTGGACCTTCCTTCGGAAGAAGTTCAAACACAATTTCTCCTTTCGTTGTTTGAAGATGAACAAACTTTTTTGCAAATGCACTTTCCGGCAACACACCTGGAAATGCACGAGGCGTATTTGAATCCATAGTTTTTGGAGATACCTTGGTAGAGGTTGTGACAGTGTCTGAATTAGAAGTTGATGTTGGCGTCGCAGACGGTACCACTTCAGACGTTGTTGAGGCAACAGGTGCTGTATCCGTTGCTGAAACAACGGGGGCTGGCTGCACAGGAACGACTTGAACCGATTCAGATCCGCAGCCTG
>CAZNPI010000117.1:0-2404 GCA_964575015.1 uncultured Gammaproteobacteria bacterium | reverse complement strand
TGCGCGTTGAGTGCAGGGAGTGCGCCGGGTTGGCCTGTACAAACGGGACAGATCGCAGTGTTTGGAGCTGCTTCGTCGCCAGTATTCTTGCAGGCGCAGAACATCTTTGATTTGGTTTTGAGTTGGACGTGAACCTCTAAGCCGATAATAGGAAGGAGTCGCATACGTTACGTTGTTTCAGCCGTTTGAGAGAGTGCGCGATAGAGTTTGACTTGGTATGCAAGCATAAGCGGGATGGTTCCTGCTTGAATGATGGATTGAAATAGTGTTGTAACTGCTTTTGCTGTTTCGGAAAGCGTGTCAGTTGATAGTCCGGCAACATGGCTTGTGCCGATGATCAGCGAGATAAACATCATGACAACGGAAGAGAGCATGCTGATTCCGAAGCCAAATACAACCGTTCCAACAATGAGTCTTCCGAAGGTTGCCCACCAGCGCCCTTTGACTAATTGTCGTGAGCCTTGCAATGCGACAAGTCCTCTTTGGTTTTTTTCAATTAAGAGAAAGTTTGTAAAGCTAAAACTAACGCTTAAATAAATCCCTGGAATGATCAATGCAATCAGCCCACCTAAGATGATACAGAGTTGAAGAAAGCCGATCCAAGCCATCGGACCAATCAGGTGAAGTGCTTCTTTCATTTCGACTTGATTCGGGACAACGACGCTGCCCGCTTCAAGCTGAAGCATTGCACGGAGCATACGAATCCCAACCCAAATCATTCCTACGAGGGTGATGATTTGAACGGCTGGAAGGAGAATTCCGAGCTGTGGAATGACGAGCGTGAAGAAGCTGAGAAGTCCTAAATAGAGGATCCAGATAGAGAACTTAATGCTGGTATTCCATGTGGAAATGAAGAGGTGCCAGGCATCTTGAATAAGGGTTGTTAGGGATGGGAGGGGTTTGGTCATATATTACGAGAACTATAGCAAGAACTGGGATTTTACAAAACGCCCCGGGTCAATGCCGGGGCTAAAGGAGATGGGCCTAGAAAAAGAGTACATAGCAAGAAAACAGACCATCACCATCTTGGCGGTCACCGATAGGGATTGCGCCTTTTGTGCAGAGTTTGATGAGTGGGATGAAGTGTTCTGTTTGCTCTGGATGCCCTTCGAGGGCATGAGCGAATGCGAGATACATGAGGTCGCTGATGACGGTGACGATACGATTGACGAGTCCATCGACTTTGAGTACCTCATCAAGTGAGGTCTTGAGTGGTGCGCTGAAGCTTTTTGCCAGAACGTCTTCAAACGCGGCATGGCTTCCCAAACCGGATTGATTGATGATCACACGACGAAGCTGAGCTTCTGTATTTCGCGGATCACTCCAAGGAAGTTTGCCGAATGGATTGATGATGGTTTCATCTTCGGCGCGTGTCTGGAAGCCGGTGAGGACGAACAGAGGGATACTGTGTAGCGGGATTCTGACAATGCGGACCGTATTTTTTCCAGTCCCATAATTATATGCATGCAGAATCTCTTCATTAGTTGCTGCGAATCGTGGAAGAAACCGAAAGCCTTCTGCGGTGAGATGGTGTGCGCAAAATGCTTCGAATGCGAGTGCAATATCGCTTAGATCTTTGAGAGATCCTGTAGAAGCTGCTTCTGCGTATGCCGCAGCGAGGACACGGCTATATTCTGGAAGGGCAAATTTGCCTCCGCGTGGTTTCATCTTGGCTCCTTTCAGGTGCCTGGAGTGAATTGCGCGAGAATGTTTTGCATGTCTTTTGCGACTTCGTCTCTTGTCTTTCCTCCGTCTATGATGACGAACTGTGTTCCGTGGCTCGTGAGCGCGGTGTGAAGATCCTGACGTTTATATCGCTCTGCGAGAGCGATTTGGAAATCTTCCTTCTCGTAGAGATGATTGTCAAATTTCTCCGCTCGATTCGCTAACCGTGCAAGCGCAACGGATGGGTCAATGTCGACCAGTACGAAGACATCTGGAGGGGCGTTATATGCGATTTGGTTGCCATCTAGGGTTAACAGCCAGTCTAACGTCACGCGTTCTGCTGGGTTCGCTGTGTCGCGTTCACTTTGTAGCGGTTGATAGGCGAGTGATGTTGAAAGTCCGCGATCTTGAATAACCCATCGTCCGGGTCGTGATTGTAAAAAGGGAAGGATGAGACGACGATATTGAACGCCACGATCAAGGGCAAAAGCTTGCGCGGTAAAACGTGCATCGTACGGCGAGCCATCACGGATAATTTCGTTGCGGATGACATCGCCAATGCCAGCATGGGTAGGTTCAGCGGTGAAGAGAACATCAACGTCCCCAACATCTTCGAGGGTTGGTAATCGATGTTCGCGCTTACTCCATTCAACAACGTCAAAGGTGGAAAGACCTTGTGCGGTTGCCCAAGCAAGTGCAGCACTGAGGAGCGTTGATTTTCCTGAGCCATCGATTCCAT
>CAZNPI010000116.1:0-2416 GCA_964575015.1 uncultured Gammaproteobacteria bacterium | reverse complement strand
GGTGATCTTAAACGCCCGTTCAACACTTCCCCTTTCCATCCATTGATCAAACACCACCCGAATATCTGCATTCCGTGAACTCTGAACGGTATGCCCCTTTAAAGCTCCATGCGCTGATGGAGCCGGGACCAACACATACCCAATCATTACCAACGCAAGAACCCCGCCCGCAATTCCGGCAATCACTTTTTTTTGACCTCCGAGAACAGCACCAAACCGCTTTACCCCCTCCCATACTTGTCCTGCGATAACTGGTAGTTCCATATAAAACTATATCCGTATTATCTCACAGAAACATGAATAGTACGAGGTGTGCCCTCCAAAGATAACGTGTACTCACCCGGCCGAGGAATCCATGACAAGGATGGCTCAGAACTTTCAATAGTTTGTTCATTGAGATGCCACCGATATGGAGAGCGGGTAGCACCTCCAGCAACAAACATAATCCCCTGCGCGGCATCGGTCACTGCATCACTTTTTTCATACACATCACCATCGAGCGGCAAGAGAATCAGTGATGCTGTACTTGAAACAGCACTACATCCCGAAGTGAAGCCTGTTTCAAATTTCATTGATGTCATCCAGGCCGCATATTCACCTGGCGGACGAAGATACGTCTTCCCGTCCACTCCACAACGCTGATACCAATCATCCATCTTTGTAGGCTCTGTTCCTGCAATAAATTTTTCTGATCGCGTCTTTGGACACAGCCCGTTCGCAAGCAAGCCAGATGTCACACAAATATCTCGCGAGATGATGCCTGACGGAACCGACCACGCAATCTTTTGTACCTGCTCAGTTTGCTGACGCATCACATCAAACCAAATTGGCGCAGCACCAGACACACCGGAAACACCTTTCATCGGCGTATTATCCGCATTCCCAACCCAAACACCAACAACAATATCCGGTGTATATCCAAATGCCCAATTATCTCGAAAATCTCGCGTCGTTCCTGTTTTTACAGCAACCTGTTTTCCAAATCCCAAAAAATTCGCTTCCCCGAATGCACGAACACGAGCAGATGAATCACTCAATACATCACTCACGAGATAGGCAGATTGATCGGCACGATGCTGGTCTTCAAATAACGAGGTTGGTGTCACTGTGTTCAATTCTTCCAGAACACGACCATCCGCATCACGAACAGAGCGAACATCCTGAATTGGAATCGTTCGCGCAGAGCGAGCAAGGTTCGCATATGCCTGTACAACATCAATCATCCGTACTTCTCCTCCACCCAACACAACTCCTAATCCGTAATACTCCGGAGCATTTGGAAATCGAATACCAAAATGATCAAGTGCATTAAAAAATGCAGATAACCCAAGATGGTCCAACACCTTTACCGCAGGAATATTCAATGAACTCCCCAACGAATCACGAACACTAACCGGTCCATAATATTTGTGGCTATAATTTTTTGGATAATATCCTTCGCCCGTCGCTGTCTCAAATCGAACAGGGAGATCCGCAATAATTGACGACGGTGAAAGATCACGCATGAATGCCGTGAAATACAGAAACGGTTTTAACGCAGATCCAGGCTGACGCGGGGCCATCACCATATCTACTTGGCCCTGAATCCGAGGACTGAAATAATCAGCGCTTCCAACATATGCAAGAATCTCCCCAGTTCGCGGATCGAGGACAACTACTGCCGCATCCGTCACATGCTGATCAACCAGCTTTGCGAGCCGACGCGTAACTGCATCCTCCACTCGATGCTGCACATCAGGATCAAGCGTTGTTGTAATCGTAAATCCGCCAGAACGAATCGTGGGATACGCCTCCTCCAATTCCGCCAACACGCGAAATACAAAATGCGGCGCACGCAAACGATGTGACGGAGGAAAAATCGGAATCTCCGCTTCAGCTGCTTGACGACCCGTCTCTGAATCAATATCACCATGTGCAACGAGTTGATCTAACACACTCTTTTGACGTAATCGTGAAGCCTTTGGATGCGCATATGGATCATACGCATTTGGTGAAGCAATAACACCAGCCAACAATGCACTCTCCCCAAGATTCAACGATTGCACATCTGTATGAAAATAGATCTGTGACGCTGCCTGAATTCCATACGCCTGATTCCCGAAATAAATCGTATTCAGATACATCTCCAACGTCTGCTCTTTCGTATGAGTCAATGACCAATATCGCGCTGCAATAACTTCGCGCATTTTTTGAACCATCGTCCGAGATCGATCCGGAAAATATACCGTCTTCAACAGCTGCTGTTCAATCGTGCTCGCACCGCTCGTGACCTTCTGGTGCGAAATCAGATCACGAAACGCACGACCAATCGCCAACCAGTCTACGCCGTGATGCTGATAGAATCGATCATCTTCCGTTGAGAGAATCACTCGAATGGTTGAAGATGGAACTTGAGAAAGCGAAACCGGTGAACGAG
>CAZNPI010000115.1:0-2423 GCA_964575015.1 uncultured Gammaproteobacteria bacterium | reverse complement strand
CGAAGGCGCAAGGCCAGCAGATTTACAGTCTGCCCCGTTTGACCGCTTCGGTACCCACCCATGCTCGACGTTGCGAGACGTCGTTTCGGTCGGGCGCGGCGCCCTTCCTACACTTTGCTCGCCGTCTGCGCTTTGCTGCGCAGGGGATCAAGATCGCCTATTCGGCGATACGAGATCATGGAGCCGCTGACCGGATTTGAACCGGTGACCTCGTCCTTACCATGGACGCGCTCTACCAACTGAGCTACAACGGCATGATTACTATGTGGAAAGAGCGTCGATCTTATCTTTGTAGTTCTGCACCTTTTGACGATCTTCCGAGGCTAGGCGGAGCTTGTCGTAGCACCGTTGAGCTTCTATCCGATCGCCGAGGATTATAGCAGCATCCAAAGATAATTCAAGGTACTTCACAGATTTTGGCTCAAGCTCCACACTTTTCTTCGCATAGGACCATGCTTTTCTCGCCTGATCATGACTCAGATAGAATGAAGCGAGTTCGGCATGACGGTGAGCTAGGCGCGGACGGAACTCTAAAGCCTTTAATAACATCTCTTCTGCTCGCTTCAAATCCCCTTCTTGTTCAGCGATTTCTGCGAGCCCAGCATACACAATATCATCAGCCTTTTTGCTCTTCACAATGAACTCAAATGTTTCTTTTGCTTGAACCGGTAATTTCTGTTTGAGATAAATTCCACCAAGTCCTTTATATGCTTCAAAACTTCGTGCATCGATTGTTAGAACTTCCAAATATCTACGCTCTGCATCTGCCCATTTCATATCTCGAGCCAAAGAACGGGCGTCATCCAGAAGAGACTTCACACGATCCTTCACAGAAGGTGCAACGGACGCGAATGGAGCCTTTGCATGTTGATAGAATTTTTCCAATCGGACCAACTTCAAGTATCCGGCATGAAATGTTGTTTTTGCCATGTGCACAGCCTTTTGCGCAATCGCTTTTACTGGAGCGATTTTTCCCGTATGGATACGTGTCAATCGATGCATCAATAATTCATCACGTTTTTGACGTTCACGTTCTTCCGCAATGGAGTTTGGATCTAATAATCGAATCTCCTTCCAATGCACCATCAATAACCACGCGATCAGAAGAACTGATACCGCGGCTACAACGAGCAAGAAGAAAATCAGCATATATTATGCAGGAATAGCAGCACGGCACAGGAGCCCAAACCCTCGAGGATCAAGGGATGCACCACCAACAAGAACACCATCAACATTTGTTGTTGTAGAATATTCTGCGACGTTACGAACATCAACGGAACCGCCGTAAATAATTCGCATTGTTTCTGCATTTTTTCCAAACTTTTTCACAAGGACAGAACGAATAGCGACATGCATCTCTTTTGCATCCTCCGGTGAACATGGTTTTCCCGATCCAATCGCCCAGATCGGTTCATACGCAAAGACTGGAACAGTTTTTGATGTTGCCGATAATCCAGCAAGTGAAGCAAGAACCTGTGCCTTCACAATCTTCATTGCTTCGCCTTTTTTTCGTTGAGCTTCTGTTTCGCCCACGCAAATAACCGGAACAATACCAGCCTTTTGCAATGCCATCGCCTTCTTTGCAACCATCTCATCCGTTTCTCCAAGATGCGATCGACGTTCACTATGACCAACAAGACAATATTCAACACCAAATTCACGCAACATTCCTGGTGAAATTTCACCCGTGAATGGGCCCTCTTCATTCCAAAAACAATCTTGTGATGCAAGAGCAGGGATCGAAGCGCGACCTAACGATGCGCGAGCAGCGGCCATTGAGATGAATGGAACCGCTACGGCAATATCCACATCTTTCGGAAGGCGCTCACGACGAAATGCACGAACCCAAGCCCCAGCCTTAATCGGGCCGTAGTGCATTTTCCAATTCGCAATAATAATTTTTTTCATACAAACGTAGGGATTACCACTGGAATAACGACGTCACATGTTCTTTCTTCCCAAACGGTCCGATCACAGAACCAGCCATACGCTCCGGGTGCAGGATCTGCTTGGCGACCGACAAGATCTGCTTGGCCGTCACCTGATCAATCAGGTGCATGCGTTCCTCGGGAGACTTGATCTTACGCTCAAACAGCCATTGCCGTCCATACCACTCGGCCTGAGTAGCAGAATCCTCAAATGCGAGCATAGTTCTACCTCTGATGTGATCTTTTGCTCGTTTCAATTCCTCCGTCGTCACTGGTGTCTTCGTGATTTTTTTAATCTCATTGAAAATCACCTCCGAGGCCTCCTTGATCCGCTTTTTATCTAACCCAGCCATCACAGAGAATACACCAACATCTTCTCTTGGTTGATGCGACGCATGAACGGAATAACATAACCCACGACGCTCACGCACTTCTACAAATAAACGTGACGACATCGTACCACCAAGAATATTCGCGAGCAGTCCGACGGCCGGC
>CAZNPI010000114.1:0-2425 GCA_964575015.1 uncultured Gammaproteobacteria bacterium | reverse complement strand
GCGTTTTCTCGTTCGGTTCGTTCAAATGGTTTTTCGTGTTCTTTTGGTGTTGCAAGATATGCACGAAGATCCTCAATGAGATAGAGGCGTTCTGGCCCACCCGCAGGCACTTCAAGCTTCTCACGTCGTTCTGGGCGTGTTGGCATTGAAGGAGCTTCTGCGAATGGGTTGATGTACTTCATCTGGTGTTTAGACAAAACGTTCAGGCCATTTTGGATCTACTTTCACATCAAGTTCAAGGAATACTTTTGCATTGGTCACTTGTTCCAATTCTTTTCGGGCAACGGTGCTGATTTTTTTGATCATGGAAGCTTTTGATCCGATGATCATTCGTTTGTATCGCTCTTCCGTTGTCCAGACATCTGCTGTGATATATCTTGATCCGTCATCACGAACACTGAATTCGGTAATAGAGACCTTAATAGTATACGGAAGTTCCTGCTCAAGTGCCAGGAAGATCTTTTCTCGAATCAATTCTTCAAGCCATTGATTGTGACCAATATCCGTTAATTGCATTTCTGGATAGTGCGCAGGTCCTTCGGGCATGATCTCAAAGAGTGAATCAACCAGTCGGTTGAGATTCTTTCGTTTGAGCGCACTCATTTCAATTGTCTTCACTTGATTCACGTTTGTTTCGCGGAACGTTTGTATGACCTGGTCATCTTTTTTTGCATCAATCTTGTTGATCACGTGGATGATCGGAATATGCGTGATGCGAAGAAGTGACTGGACATACTCTTCTTCCGGGCCAATAGCGCGCGTTGGATCTGTGACATACACGATGGCATCAACGCCTTCGAGTGTTTCACGGACAAATTCGTTGAGTCGTTTTGAGAGACGATCTTTTTTGCCAAGAAATACACCCGGAGTATCAACGAATACGATCTGACCACGTGGATCATGCAAAATACCGCGCACCGGATGACGCGTTGTTTGTGGCTTTGGAGTAACAATTGCAACCTTGGTGCCAATCAATGCGTTTAACAGCGTCGATTTGCCGACATTTGATCGGCCGGCCAACATGACAAATCCGGATTTCATAGGGGAAGTATAGCAGAAAATTAGCGTCTTTTCATCTTGACGACGACTTCAACGTGCGGTGTGTGAGGGAAGAGATCTAATGCCTGAACGTCCTCGATCTCGTAGAGCTCTTTGAATGTCTTCAGCTCCTCAACGAGTCGATGATAGTTGCACGAAACGTAGATGATCGTTTCCGGTTTTTTCTCCATCACCGTCTTCAGCACTTTTGGATGAAGGCCTGATCGTGGTGGATCGAGGATGATGACGTCGGCTTCGATATCTTTCCAGGATAAGTCTTCAGCCGGACCAGAGGTGAAGGTGCAACGATCACTGACGTTGTTCGTCTCTGCGTTGTGTTTCGCGAGTTCGATTGCTTCGGCGTCGATTTCAAATCCGGAGACGTGAACGTCAGGAAATTGTTTTGCGAGATAGATGCCGAAGAACCCGAGTCCGCAATAGAGGTCCAAAATTGTTTTTGGTTTCTGTTGTTCGTTTTGAATGCGGCTTGTCACGACGCGTTGCAACTGTTCCGCCATGACCGTGTTTGTCTGGAAGAATGAGTTCGGATGGATTCTATATCGCACGTCGTTTGCGATTTCTTCAAAATATGGTTCACCTTTTAACGCCTCAAATGTTTGTGCAAGTGAGATGTCTGTCGTCAATGTTTGTTCGCCGATGAGAAGTGATGTGCAGAATGGTGATAAGCGATTCAGAAGATCTTCTCGAGCTGGAGATTGAAGACGTGTTGCATCATGTACAACGATGATAATGATCCGTTGATCCGTGTGTTTACCTTCGCGGATAACCACATAGCGAATGTCGCCGTGATAAAACTTTGCATCCCATGGTTGGAGATCTTGTGCGGTCATCCATTCACGAACATGTTGGAGAACTGTTCCAGCGTCTTGGTTTAGAAGGAAGCAGGATTTTACATCGACGTAGCGATTCCACGAGCCATATTCCTTTAATCCGATTTCGCTGTTCCATCCAACCGCGTAATCCATGCGATTGCGGTAGTAGGATCGGAACGCCGTATCCGATGGGCAGGGAACGACGGATGTGATCGTTTGATTGTGGCCAGCTTCCGTAAACGCTGACTGAATCATCTTTCGTTTGATGTCGAGTTGCGCTTCGTATTTCAAATGTTGCCACAGACAACCGCCACAGGTTCCGGCGTGCGGGCACGGTGCCTCAACACGATCCGGGCTTGGGGTTTGGATGGATTCTAATCGAGCGACTTTTACCCCACTGTCGCGATGGATGAAGGTGGCAGCAAGCTCGTCGCCTATAGCGGTGAAGGGGACAACGACGCGGCTGGTTGTTCCATCGGTCGATGTAGTAATCTTGAATGTTCCGCGCCCTTTTGCGTCGTATTCATTGACAGTTCCTGTTATTCGGTGGCCAA
>CAZNPI010000113.1:0-2429 GCA_964575015.1 uncultured Gammaproteobacteria bacterium | reverse complement strand
ACACGTCTCCCTGTCACGGAGAAGATCGAGGGTTCGAATCCCTTCGCACCCGCCAAACAAAAAATGCCTTTAACGGGCATTTTTTGTTTAAGCAGCACTATGCTACACCGTCAAAATCTCAATCTTATTTGCCGATCCAGGCGTTGCCTTAATTGAACCGGTAACAACAATGACTCGTTCTTTTGCCTTGATAACCTTTGCGGACTTCAATTGCGCCATTGCCGCCTTCACCATCAAATCCGGTGATGCCTTTCGTGGCAACACATATGGCGTGACTCCCCAAATCAAACGCATGGTTCGAGCAACATGCGGATCGAATGTAAATGCATGGACACGAGTTTCCGGACGGAACGAAGAAACCTCTCGAGCTGAACGACCAGTTGCGGTCGCAACAATCACCGGAGGATGTTGCAGCGCCTCAACCAACACGCGAACCGTCGCGCCAATGACCTCTGGAAGATCGCGTGGCTTTGAAAGATTTACTGGATTCAAATCATCAAACGTTGAGGCCTCAGTTTGTCGAATCGTTTCCGCCATCATCTTCACCGCTTCAACCGGAAACTCACCACTTGCTGTTTCTCCGGACAACATCACAGCGTCTGCATGATCTGTTACTGCATTTGCAACGTCTGAAACTTCTGCACGCGTTGGTCGTGGATTGCGCTGCATGGAATCAAGCATCTGTGTTGCTACGATCACTGGAACTGCGCGCTCTCGACAGGCAGCAATGATTTGCTTCTGAACAACCGGAACCTGAGCGGCCGGAGTTTCCACACCCAAATCGCCTCGAGCAACCATAATGCCGTCGCACAACGGTAGAATTTTTTCAAATCGCTCAATCGCCTCCTGCTTTTCAATCTTTGCAATAATCCGAATTGCCTTCCCTCTTGCCCCACGTGAATCAAGGAGACGGCGTAGATCAAGAACATCTTCCGGAGAACGAACAAAAGACAATGCGATAAAGTCTACTCCAAGTGTCACGCCGAACCGAGCATCATCTCGATCTTTTTCTGATAACGCAGGAATACGAAGATTCGTGCCAGGAAGATTCAACCCTTTATTCGACAATAATTTTCCGCCCTGAACAACCTCAGTAAAAATACGGTTGCCAACAATGCGTTGAACAACAACTTCTAATAGTCCGTCATCAAATAATAAATGTTCTCCGTGTTTCACGTCGCGGTGCAGAGTTGGAAAAGAAACAGGAATATCTCCTTCTTCCATCTGCTTCCCCGTTGAAAAAACTGCTGGCTCACCAGCAACCAATCGAACACCGTCTGGAGGAAGTTTTCCAACACGAATTTTCGGACCCTGAAGGTCTTGAAGAATTCCAAGCGGTTGACCCAAACGCTTCCCAACCAACGTCAATCGTTTCATCACCATCTCATGATCTTCATGTGATCCGTGTGAAAAATTGAGACGCGCGATATCCATACCTGCCTGCCCCAAACGGAACAGCATGTCCACGGAATTAGAGGCAGGACCAATCGTACAAACAATTTTCGTTCGTTTCGTCGATTCTAATAAACTTCTGTTTGGTGAAGAAAGTGTCATAGGCGTTGTAATGCAACCAAGTATACACCCCGAGCTCTATGAACTCTTTACAAATCGGAGAGATGCTTGCTTTGCTTTTTGTTTTTTTGCGCGAGAATTAAATTTTTCAAGCTCGCGTGTAAATGATTCAATATCCTCAAACTGACGATAGACCGAAGCAAACCGAATATACGCAACCTTATCAAACGCCTTCAGCTGATTCATAACGACCTCACCAACATCAGAACTGGTCAATTCATTTGTCTTCTTCCGCTGAATATCACGCTCAATAGCGTGGACTAATCCACGAAATGCCGCGTCAGTCACCGGTCGCTTTTCCAGCGCCTTCTTTAATCCGTGTTCAATTTTTTCTCTGGAGTATGATTGACGGCTTCCATCTCGTTTCACCACAATCAAATCAAGCAACTCAACTTCTTCATTTGTTGAGAATCGATATCCACACGATTCACACTCTCGACGACGACGAATAGCCGAGCCTTCGCCGGTAATACGGGAATCAACAACTTTTGTATCTTCAAAACTACAAACGGGGCAGTGCATGTGTCGTTACATCATCTTCTTGCGAATAAAAGCTGGGATCTCCAAATCGTCTTCTTCAGATTTTGTAGGTGTTGGACGAGGTGAGGCAGGCGCTGGCGGAGGTGCCTGGCGCTGTGCCTGAATTGGAGCATACGTTGGAGGTTGAATATGTGGCTGCACGGGCGCAGGCGTCGGATCAGGTGCTGAATATGCAGGTGGTTGATACTGCGTCGGAGGTTCATCCTGCTGAACCGAATTCGCATACTGCTGTGCATATGACGGCATTTGCGCTGGCGGTTCTGGCTGCGGTGGCTGTGGTTGAGGTTGAGGTCGGGGTTGAGGCTGCTGTTGAAACT
>CAZNPI010000112.1:0-2435 GCA_964575015.1 uncultured Gammaproteobacteria bacterium | reverse complement strand
GAATTTGTCAGGATCGTTAGCAGTGAGAAGTTCCCATTGTTGCGTGCGAGGAACCCAGACCTTTAAGTCTTCAAATCCGTATGTTACCGTGTTGTCATCGTTGTTGATGATAACCAGTAGTCCTTCGGCTGCGTGAGTGACGTTGGCGAATTCACGTGCTTGTGCTTTTTCAGCGTTGTGACGTGCGACTTCTGGTGAAGTGTGTCCGAATGGAATGTCTTTGGGAGAGACAGGGACGAGTGTGGTTTTGGTGTTGGGATCGTTGGTGGGTTGGACGAGAGTTGATACGATGGTAGCGACGGTTTGTTTGTTTTGTTCGCGACGGGCTGCTGCACGTTGTTTCTTGTTAAGTTTGACTTCTGTTGTGGGTGCTGTGATTTGTTCTGTTTGCATAATGTTATGTTGTTGTGAATGAACCGAAGTGAAAGACGAGAGAAGTGTAACCGAAGTGTAATGTAGTTTGTTTCTCATATCTTTCATAGAAAACGAGTGAATCCGGTTTTGCACAGATAGCGAGCGATAGCGAGCATTTAGTTGCAAAAATTTGCGGTAGAAGATTAAGTGACAGACACAAATCGCTCGCCTCCGCGAGCACACGTGGCTGGCGGTTAATCTTCGTTAGCGCAAATAGGATGAAACGAGTGAAGATATGAGAAACAAATGAAATGGAACGGAGGTGAAACGGATCGAGTCTGAACTGAGGGGAATGGTGAAGCACGTATCTCGAAGCGTGTAGTAGATGTGAGCTCAAATATGCGGGAGCTTGTTTGACTCAATCGCTTAGGTCGTTAATCCCGTATGTTATCGTGTGTATTGCAGCTGGTGTTAGCACTTTGATAGGTATAAGGTGTTATATTGTAATTATTTGTGTAAACTTAGATGTGGGGTTATTGGTATGGGGGTCTATAATTGAAATAATTGGGATTAAAAAATTCATGTTTTTAGACTACCATATCAATAACGTGAGTATTAAGTTTACATAAGGTATTGCAAATTGTATAGGATTTGTAATTATCGAAGGGTCAACACCAGTTGTAATATGTGCGATATAACATACGATAAAAACAGGAGATCTTATATTGGAACGGGAAAGACGGTGCATGAAACTGGCATGAGGAATGGGTAATATGGCAGTAGAGCGATTGTCTCGTAGTCCCTGTGAGATGGAAACATAGTTGCTTGAATGGAATCTTGTGCAAGTTGCCTGATTCCGTGTGAGTGGGAGCATCGAAGTAGCTCACATTTTGGTCCTTTGGTGCTAGTTTTGGTTAATTCTTCCTTCATTCTGCATTGGATCTTGCACCAGATCCAACGCTCCGTGTGTCGGGTCGCGTGTAGCATGACCCAAATCTCTCGCCTCGTGCTCCAAAGGCATCAAGCTTTGCTTGATCGAACTCGATTCATTGGGGGTGGCCTGGGACCCCCAATGCCACTGTTCGAGTGTTGACACCATGCCGCACGCTCCGCGGTCCAATTCCGGGACATTTCGGATACGTAAAACCGGAGGCGAGGTCCAAGTAACATCAGGAAAATACTCCCCGACATAAAAAGAGGTTTACGGATGCATCAAACGTGCTCTATATTACTGGCGTGTAAAGCTCGACCAACGGAGGTCAGAGCAATTGCGATAAGACGAATAGCGCCCACTGGTACCCTCTACCGGCTGGGCGCTAATTTGTTTCAGGAAAATTTCATCCGAGATATATGGTGGTTTACATCAGGACGACTTGTGCATATAGTATAGGTGCGCATGGCAAACATCCCAACACCTGAACAAATCAAGCAGATCGTGCGAAGCACCCATCCGTCTGAGAGACAGAAGGTTGCGATTGATTTGGCACAAGCCCCTGTTAAGGCGGCAGCAACATTGGCGAATAAGGTTGTTGCTAGCGCATCTAATCGGGTGAATGAGCTGTCGGCGGAGGTTGAGCGGTTGACCGCTATGCTTCAGACGACGTCGGTGGCACTGGAGAAGAGGAAGCGGATGACGCCGCAGGATATGCGGGACGCGTTGAACGGCTTGTTTGAGACGTATAATTTCTCGCCAGCGGAAGAGCTTGTGATGATGCTGAAGAATCCTGCGCATCCTTTCTATATTACAGATCTGCGGTTGAGGACGAGCGTGCTGCAGGACTTGAACAGTTACGTGATGCCGAAGCTCAAGAGCACGGAAATCAAGGGCGAAGTCGAGCATAAGCACACGATTATGATCAAGCGGTTCGGTGAGGATGGTGTCACGAAGATCGAGCCATTCGTCGCCCCAGCGAATAGAGAGGCAATTCCAGTGGAATCGGAGGTGCGTCGTGGAGATTGAGTTACCTCATAATTGGGAGCCGCGGTCATATCAGCTGAACCTGTGGAAATACATGCAGGGTCCACAGGAGGGGAAACGTGGGGTGGCAGTGTGGCACAGACGCGCAGGTAAAGACCTGATG
>CAZNPI010000111.1:1816-2533 GCA_964575015.1 uncultured Gammaproteobacteria bacterium | reverse complement strand
ACACGGGCTGCCCTAAACGAGTATCATCTTTTTCTTCAATCAATCCACGCAACAATAAATTACGCAAAATCATTGAAGACTGAACACCACGAATCTGCTCAAGTTCTGGTCGGGTCAACGGTCCGCAATATGCCAAAATCGTTAATGCCTCAAGTGACGGACGCGAAAGCTCACCAGCTGCCTCGTCATGCACAACACGTCGCACATCATCCGCCATCTCTGGTCGTGTCACAAGTTCGTAGGCAGGACCGTTCTGCTGCAACATCATCCCACTCCCCGATGCATCAAGACGATCCGCAAGCTGTTTCAAGACCGCATCAACTTCTGCCGGCTGCATATCAACAGCCTCAGCAAGCCGTTTAATATTCAACGGTTTTGCAGCAGCAAAGAGAAGCGCCTCAAGGCGAGCGTCGAGGGTCATAGGAAAGAATTAGCCAATGGATCATGCGTGGGCGCATCCGGATGAGACTGAATGCCAATATCATGAAACAACTCTGCTTGGTCAACCGCAACAAAACGTTGCTTCACGAGCTCAAGCAGCGCTAAGAAGCTTACCACAAGCTCCGCCTTTGTGGCACGGGCACCGACAAATTCATGAAATGTAGTTTGCGCCATCTCCTTAATTCGATTGAGCAGACCACGAATTTTATCTTGAATAGAAATCACGCGCTCAACCGCTGCCTGAGGCAATGCTCGAGCCGGTTCAAGCCGAGAACT
>CAZNPI010000111.1:0-1806 GCA_964575015.1 uncultured Gammaproteobacteria bacterium | reverse complement strand
AAATGATCCAGCTGGCGGCTTCCAAGCAATATGCTCGCGTGGAAAAGAACGGAGACCGGATTTCCACATCACGTCAATTTGCTTTGATGCCTCTACGAACATCTGATATCGACGAAGCTGGGTTTCTAAATCCGGCCCCTCATCCAACATCGGGTCAACGAGCGTTGGCAACAACAACCGAGACTTGAGATAAATCAATTTCGCCGCAACAATCAAAAAATCCGCCAGTTCTTCCAACGGAATCTTTTTTCCCTCCTCCGCCTTCACATACGCCAAAAATTGTTCTGTTACAGCCGCGAGCGACATCGTTGAAATATCCATCTGCTCACTCTCAACCAACTGAAGCAACAGGTCTAACGGCCCTTCAAAAGATTCTACGCGAAATAAGACCGACACAGGCGGAATAGTATCGTATTTGAAAGGAAAACGCCAAAAGCCTACGGTGTCAAACGCTTCACGTCTCGCGGCAAGTACGTTGCTTCACGAACATTTGGTAAATCTAATAACTTCATGATCAAACGACCCGGACCAATCCCGGCGCCACCATGTGGAGGACAGCCATAGCGGAAAAAGTTGAGGTAATCGGCGAGTGCTTCCAACGACATTCCTTTTTCAATTGCCTGCTGTTCCAAAATTTCAATGCGATGTTCACGTTGCGCCAATGTCGTCACCTCGATACCTCTAAACAACAAATCAGCACGACGAGAATAGTCTGATCCATCCTCCAAACGCATGTGATAAAACGCACTCTTGGATTTATGATAATCCGTAATAAATACAAAATCATGATCCGTCGTTAACTTCACATGTTCACAAAGATTCCGCTCTTCTTCTGGTGAAAGATCATGTTCTTCCGGACTTTCGATTCCAATGGTTGCTAAGATCTGCTTTGCCTCTTTCATGGTCACGCGAGGAAACGGTCGAGATGGAATAGCAAGATTCAATTCAGGAAACTTTTTTGCAACAGCTTCGAACCCTGCGACAATCATCCCTTCCTCCATGTCCATCACGTCATGATGTGACTCAACGAACGCCATTTCAAAATCCCAACCCGTAAATTCTGTGAGATGACGAGTTGTGAATGATTTTTCTGCACGGAAGACCGGGCCAACCATGAATACACGCTCGAGACCGGAAGCAATTCCCATCTGCTTATAAAATTGTGGGGACTGCGCAAGATAGGCTTTGCGATCAAAATAGTTTACTTCAAACACCTCGGCGCCAGTTTCACTTGGCGTTGACATGAATGACGGCGTGTAGAGTTGGACGAAATTATTCTCATCCCAAAACTTGCGGAATCCTTTTTCCAATTCTGTCCACACTTTAAAAATTTTCGCTTTTTCCGGTTTACGAATATCCAACCAACGATAATCAAACCGAATCGTTGCGTCTGTCTCCTCCCCGCTCTTTGGCGCGATCACCGGGATCGGTAATTCTGGTGTAGCGTATGACAATACCTCGATTGACTCTGCACCAATTTCACATCCACCCGGAGCTTGCGGAACTTCTTTGACCAGACCACGAACGCAGACCACGGATTCGTGCGACAGACCTTTTGCAACTTCAAACACTTCTGGCTTTGATGCTTCGATAACAACCTGAATCGTTCCCGTAATATCGCGTAAGACTAAAAAAATGATCTTGCTTTGAACGCGGAGAACGTGAACAAACCCCTGAATATCAACCGTCTCACCGATGTGATTTCGCAGCAATGAAGTGTGGATAGCTTGTTTCATAACGTGAATTCAACCTGACCGTACAGCCTCAACGGTTGCAACCTTCATGACTAACCCAGACCAGGTCCCG
>CAZNPI010000110.1:0-2544 GCA_964575015.1 uncultured Gammaproteobacteria bacterium | reverse complement strand
CCTTCAAAACGGCCCTCGGGACTTTGGACTCTCCCCGTCCGACACGCAATCCGAAACTTGGATTCGCGCGTTGGACGGGGTTATTTGTTTCTCGTGGAATAAGAAAAAGGATAGTGGACGAACGGGTTTACGGCCACAGTTGGAGAACGTCGTAATTGAGATTCCTATTTGAGCGACGAGTTGATACGCGCCATTTCGCTGCAGCACAACAAATGGTGTTTTGAGCAAGATGTAGAGATCTAACATTGGTGACCAATTCTCGATATACCAGGTATCAAGGCGTGCTTCATCTTCAAATTCAAGGTCGCTGCGTCCTGAGATTTGTGCCATGCCGGTGATGCCGGGGCGGATTGCAAGAACGCGAAGGTGATGTGATTGATATTGCGCGACTTCGCGAGGCTGATGTGGTCGCGGGCCAACGAGGGACATGTCGCCACGGAGAACGTTCCAAAATTGGGGAAGCTCATCGAGCGACCAGCGTCGTAAGAATGAACCGACCGGAGTGATTCGTGGATCGTTTGCAATTTTGTACACTGCACCACCTTTAATGCTCTTTTCCTTAATCAGTTCTTTTTCAAAAGCAATATTTTTTTGTGTGTTTCCGAATTGTTTTCCGATCGAAAATTTGCGCCACATCGTTCTGATTTTTAACACTGTAAATAGATTGCCTCGCTCGCCAACACGCTCATTGTGAAAGATTACGGGAAAGCCATCTTCAAGTGCGATCGCAAGCATGGAGAGGAGAAGGATTGGGGAGACGATGATGAGACAGCAGGTGGATATGATGATATCGAATGCACGTTTCATGATACTGCCCCAACCATCGAGTGGTGTGCGTTTCACTTCAATGATTGGAACGCCCGCATCTGTTGATACTTTGATGTTTGTAAATTTTGCGGCAAATAAATCCGCAAGATACATGAATGTTAAATGGTGTTCTTCGGCAAATGAGATGAGCTCTAATGCTTGAGATTTTTTGACGTCCGGATCAGCAAGGAGGACGCCTTCGATCGTACCTTGTTCTTTTAATTTTAAAAGTGCTTTGCGTGTTTTCTCGTTCCAGCCTTCAAAATGAGCCATGATTGTGATGCCGTGGATTGGTTGGTCATGGTATGTTTGTTCTAAGGTGTCCGCGGCTTCTGATGCGCCGATGATGGCAAAAAGTCGATGGCCCACGCGAGCTCGAAGGAGGGCATGGCGGATCACACGGAGAACGAGCCGACCAAACCAGACGTACACAATGGAGAGCGCTAAAACAGCGAGGACAATGAAACGTGATGCTGGAATTTCACGACGAAAAAAAACGGATGCAATGACAATCATTGTTCCGGTACTGCATGCGATGATGAGGCGCCCAAGTTCGTTCCATGCGCGACGCGGGGTCGTGGTGTATAGACCGGCGAGGGCAAAGATGAGAACCCAAACACCTACAAAGAATGCGGCGCGTGTCAGGTATTCTGTAAAATTGAGATTCTGTAAAATTGGTAAAACTTCTGTAACGAATCGGGAATATCGCAAGACGTATGCCGAAATAGCCGCCATGAATAGCGCGCAGATATCGAGCGGTAAGAGGAGCGCTGTAAAAGTTAAGTCTAGGCGACGAAAATGCATGAAGTTGATTATAGGATATCACGAAATGTCCATGAATGGATATGAAAAGCCCCCATCGCGTTCGCTGTTGAACGTGTGGGGGCGGAGAATGCTGACTAGGACGATATTTTTCGGTAGTACCGATTCTTTGATCGCGTGAACATCGTCAACATCTTGACGTGACGCGGATTGCCTTCGTGCAGCCACCGGAAAATGTCTGACTCAGTGTGCTCTTGGAGGAGCGTTGCAACTGCTGCGGGCTGGAGCTCCAGAATTTTGCACAACGAGAACAGTCCGTGCGCTTGTTCGGGATCCCAGCCATGGGCCCACGGAACCAGATGGTTCATCAGGTTTTGCTTCGTTGGGGGATGCCGATATTCCGTGATCCGGAGATGGACGTCTGATGCAAGAACAAGCTTGATCCAGAGGTCATCACCGAGAATCTGATGAAGCGTATGTCGATGTCGGTCGTTCACGGCTGGACTACTGATGATGTCCGTGAAGATCTCGACGATCTGCATGCGCCACTTTTTGCTTGAGAAGATCGGAACCGCAACGCGATGCTCCATGTGAATCGCAAGCTCGAGGAGTCTGATCGGGTCGCGCGTCGCCATGAACTCACGTTTGAACGCCTCTTTCAGAATGTGTTGAGGCATGTATTGGATGTACTCCATCACGAACGCGTTATCGGGCGTGACAAGATGGCACTCGATGAGTTTCGCCACGCTTTCTTTGGTGCATTGGTGAGATGCAAGGAGTGCCTTGATCGCATCCGGTCGAAGATCTTCGTCCATGTGATTGATGCCGTCCACAACATCTTCCGGTCGAAGCGATTCACTTTCGATGATACCGAGAAGATCTGTCAGCCGAAGCGCTTTCCAGTTGATGCCGCGGGCAAGTCGTTGCTGAAGGAGTGCTCGTTGCTTCGGGGTCGTTCGGGTTTCAGCTTCTTGC
>CAZNPI010000109.1:0-2560 GCA_964575015.1 uncultured Gammaproteobacteria bacterium | reverse complement strand
AGTAACCCAGTCTTGAACTGCACTCTCCCAATTGTTGTATTGCGGATCAAGTGCTGGATTGGTTGGTGCCGGACCCTGTGGATCATCCTTATCAACGTAGTAGAGGATGTCGTGTGCTACGCGGAACATTTTTTCCTCGATCATGTCTGGCGGAGTGAATTCTGTTGCAAGTTTTCCGCTCGCTTTATCGATTTTTAAGAGCGTTTCAAAGTCCTTGCCAAGGAGAACTGGCTTCGTTGCTGTTGTTGGCGGTGGTGTTCGGAATTGTTCAACGGGTTGATCTGCTAGGGCGCGTTTCATAAATGCTTGCCAGATGGGTGCGGCGATTTGTGAGCCATCGGCTCCGCGCTTCATTTCTGTGTTATCGTTATTTCCTACCCATACGCCTGCGACGAGAGATGGCGTATAGCCGAGTGTCCAAGCGTCATGAAAATTATTTGTTGTTCCTGTTTTTGCAGCAACTGGTCGCTTTGGAAGGGTCAAATAATTCTGAGCCCCGAACACATACGTACGTGCATCGTTATCAGATAATACATTTGAGAGTCGTGCGGTCGCGTCCGCATCAACGACCTGTTTGCCTTCTGCCGGCACCCACTCTTCAAGGGTTTTTCCAGATGCGTCCTGCACGCTCAAGATCGCCGCAGTTGGCATTTGTACACCGTTATTTGCAAAAGCTGCGTAGGCGTTCGCATGCTCAAGAAGCTTGACTTCACCTCCACCTAACACAAGCGAGAGGCCGAATCGGCTACGGTCACCCAGCGTGGTGTATCCAAGCTGATCTGCGAGATCGAGGACTCGACTAATGCCCGTAAGGTAGAGCATTTTGACCGCTGGAATATTTAAGGATCCTTGGAGTGCTTGTCTCGCAGAGACGGGGCCATGTTCCTTAAAATCATAGTTTTTTGGAGCATAGTCTTTGAGATCTGTTTTAAACGTTGTGTTGACGTCCCAAAGGGTTGTTTCTGGAGTGTAGCCTTTGATGAAGCCCGCAAGATAGACAAGTGGCTTGAACGATGATCCTGGTTGACGTGGTCGAATCGTGACATTCACCTGCCCGTCATTTTCTGTATCAAAGAAATTTTTTGAACCAACCATTGAGAGAATTTGTCCCGTTTTTGGATCAATGGCAACGAGCGCTGCGTTGCTGAAATTATATTTTTTTCCGCGAGCATCAACACCATTTCTTACCTCCTCTTCTGCGATCTGTTCTTTGTCCCAATCCAATGTTGTAATGACCTTTAAGCCTTTTTGCTCAACGGTTGCTTGTCCGTATTTTTCAATTAACAGCGATCGAACGTACATCACAAAATGTGGCGCAGAGATATTCGCGATTTTTTTCGGAAGAATTTTTTTCAGCGTATCAACTGTTTTTGCTTCATCGGCCTGTTCTTTTGTGATGTATCCTTGGTCCTGCAACAGACTGATAATGAGCTGTTGTCGTCCAACCAGTGTTTTGCGATTATCTCCACGAAGTCCGGTCCCGTATGGTGAATAGGTGTCTGGGGCTTGAGGTATTGCAGCGAGAAGGGCTGCTTCATCAACGGTCAAATCCTTGGCTTGCTTTCCAAAATAATTTTCCGATGCAGACTCAATTCCGTACATAGTGGAGCCGTACGGAATCTCGTTAAGATAGAGCTGCAAGATTTGGTCTTTGGTATAGATGCGTTCCAGCTGCAAAGAAAGAACGATCTCTTTAAATTTGCGGGATAAGCTTCGTTCATTTGTGAGAATCGCATTTTTCACAAACTGTTGCGTTAGCGTTGATGTTCCTTTAATTGATTGTCCGGTAAAAACGTTTTTGACAAAAGCACGAATAAGCCCGGTCCAATCAATTCCGTGATGCGTGTAGAAATTTTTATCTTCAATCGCAACAGTTGCGTGCGGCACGTATGACGGAAGGTCCTTGATCTGAACAAGTGTTCGATTTTCATCGCCATGCATTTCGTAGAGGAGATGTGTTCCGGTTCGATCATAGATGCGTGTGCTTTGCGGAACCTCGCGCGACATCAAGGAGTTTGGATCCGGAAGATCACGAGATGCCCAGGCGAGAGCGATGGTGAAGAAAAAGGCTCCTAAAATGAATAAACTCCCGGCAATGATTGCGGAAAAAACCAATATCTTTCGAACATTGGCTTTGGGAAGTTGACGAGAGAAAAGTTTCATAATGGGGTGTTAAATATTTTGGCTAACTTATGAGCAAAAATAGGATATACCTCTTGACCGAAATGATCAATCGAGATATATTTTGCCTCTAGTTTTGTATCTTGATTATGTGGGTTTTTCATCAAAAGTTCAATCTCTCCGCACGTCAGCGATATGTTGTGATGGCTGTGATTATGACGATGGTGTCCACAACAACACGTGTGCAGGCGGCTGCGGCTTCAGGGGTTTTGATAGATATTCCTACGGATACTTTATATGAACAGGGCATTGACGACGTTCCGTTGGGTCGAATTCCGATGATTCCATCGGATGAATTGGATCATTTGAAAGAAAAGGCGCCAGAGAAGCCAACAACTCGATCAATGATTGTGTTAGTAACGGCATTTACCTCAGATCC
>CAZNPI010000108.1:0-2569 GCA_964575015.1 uncultured Gammaproteobacteria bacterium | reverse complement strand
AGCCCGCACGATCGGCTCCAAGCAAGATAGTGCATTTCATCTGCGGAACGGATCGGGCATGCGCGACGGATTGACAAAAGAGGCGGTGCATGGTATTTCTTGCATCCGCGATCACGCGTAGTGATGAGCGGTTTCATCGCTCATTGCAGAAAGGAGAACTGTTCAGATGTCGTTGCCCAAAAACCCTCTGAGGATTGGTACGGCTGCACTAGCTCTGGCTCGGCATTGTCCGACGCAGGCTCGAGTGGATGTCGCGTGGAAATACCTCGGACTCGCACATCTTCCCCCGGAGGAATACGAGCCCCTTCGGATCGAGCTCAACGATCTTCGGAAGCGTGCGTGCGTGAGAGAGGTGAGTCACATCGCTCAGATGTTCGATAACCGTCTTCCTTGGCCGGAGGAGGTCCGTCGTTTGGAGGATGCGATGAAGGGTGCCGATTGGTACCCGTTCTCTCCCGATCAGGTCTCGCAGTTGTATCAGCAGGCGTATTTGCGAGAGGCGAAGAGTCTCTACGATGAGGCGCGCCGTCGTCCCTCGCTGAATCTGTTCTCTCTGATTCAAGAAAAGCTCCAGGAAGCTGCGCTCGATGGCGCTGCTGTGGAGTCGCATGTCGGCGAGTGGGACGAGCTGTTCGCCCAAGCCGTGTAGCGTCATTTTGTAGGGAGTTTTCGCTCTAATACCTCATCCGTATGATTCAAGGCTTTGTGCCTCGATCATGCGGATTCTTTGTTTGTACAGAATCAGAAGAGCATTGACGTCATCTCGAAAAACAAGCATGATTACAGGGCAAAACTATGCCCTCAGAACCATCCGCAGCCCCACAACGACCGAATTTTCCAGCCATGGAAGAAGCGATGTTAGAGTTTTGGGAGAAAAAAGAAATTTTTACCCGTTCCATTGAGGAGCGACCGGAAACAAAGTCCTTCGTATTTTATGATGGTCCGCCGTTTGCGACCGGGCTTCCCCACTATGGGCACCTTCTTCAGTCAACGATTAAAGATGCGATTCCTCGCTATTTCACGATGCAGGGGTATCGCGTTCAGCGTCGATGGGGTTGGGACTGCCATGGGCTTCCTGTTGAGAATTTGATTGAAAAATCCCTCAAGCTTAATTCTAAGCGAGATATCGAAACATACGGCATCGACAAATTTAATGACGCATGTCGATCTTCGGTGATGGAATATACGGGTGATTGGAAAAAATACGTTCGTCGCATTGGCCGATGGGTTGATTTTGATGGTGCGTACAAAACAATGGACGCGTCATACATCGAATCCGTCTGGTCCGTATTTGCGGATTTGTGGAACAAGAAGTTTATTTACAAAGATCTGCGCGTTTCCTTGTTTTGCCCGCGTTGTTCAACGCCACTCTCCAATTTTGAGATCGCAATGGGCAATCACTATATCGATGCACAGGATCCAGCAGTGATGGTGAAATTCCCAGTGAAGGGCGAGGAGAAAACCTATTTCTTAAGTTGGACCACAACGCCTTGGACATTGCCGGCAAACGTGGCGCTCGCCGTGCATCCGGATGAGATGTATGTTCGTGCGTTGATTCATGAAACAGGGGAGACACTCATCTTTGCCGATGGGTTAACGTCTTCTGTGTTGCAGCAGTTCTTTCCGTTGACGGACGAAGAAGCGCCATTTGAAATTGTGAAAAAGATGAAGGGTGAAGAGTTGATGGGGATGTCCTATGAACCACTCTACCCAATGACGGATGAACAACGAGCAAAATACACGGAACGTGAAGGCAAGGTGATGTATCAGGTGATTGGAATGGAGTATGTGACCATCGCAGATGGGACCGGGATCGTGCATACAGCACCAGCCTTTGGTGAAGAGGATTTTTCAGCTTCAAAAGTTCATGACCTTCCAGTTGTTGTTACGGTTGATGATGAAGGACGTCAGAAACAGGATCTCTCCATTGCGGCTGGTATGCCGGTGAAAGAATCTGATCCAGTTGTGCGCGAAGATCTGCGAACGCGCGGGTTGTTGTATCGCGATGAAATGGTCACGCATAGTATTCCGATCTGTTGGCGATGTTCAACGAAGCTGTTGTACAAGGCTCAACCGGCTTGGTTTGTAAATGTCACAAAGCTGAAACCAAAGATGTTGGAAACCGCGAAAAAGATTTCTTGGAATCCAGAACATTTTAAGGAGGGTCGATTTGGAAAAGGACTTGAAACCGCACCGGACTGGTGTATTTCTCGCACTCGTTTTTGGGGCGCGCCGTTGCCGGTATGGGCCTGTTCATCTTGTGACGAAATTCGTGTTATCTCCTCTATCGCTGATCTTGAACAAGCGTCCGGAAAGCCAATGGAAGGATCACGTACGAAGCTTGATCTGCATCGTCCAGGAATCGATCTCATCACCATGCCGTGCAAATGCGGGGGTGAAATGAAGCGTATTCTTGATGTGTTTGATTGTTGGTTTGAATCAGGAAGCATGCCGTACGCGTCCGAACATGATCCGTTTGAACGAAAGGCCTCATTTGAAGAACATTTCCCGGCAGACTTTATTGCCGAAGGTCAGGACCAAACACGCGGATGGCTTTACGGAATGCATG
>CAZNPI010000107.1:0-2596 GCA_964575015.1 uncultured Gammaproteobacteria bacterium | reverse complement strand
TAACAAAAAGCACCCGACAACGGCCAGAGCGAGTGCTCTTTGCCGCGCGGGTGCGCGAGGTCTCAGAAGGTCTTGGTCTGGTCGCGATCGTCGCTCTTGCGCATCCTGGCGTACCAGCGGTGGTAGGCGGGCGCAGCGAGTTGGAGCGCGAAGGTGTATAGGACCATTCCGATGATGAGTCCGAGGTGGTTCTTGATCGACGCGTTCGTGCCGGAGAGCCACGTGGCCGTGAAGGCGAACCCGATCGAGATCAGCGCGCCCATCAGGTAGTCGGACGGGAACAGGCCGAACACCCAGGGGTTCTTGTGGTGCCACCAGATGTGCTCACGCTTGAACTTGCCGATGAAGGCCGGGTTCAGCACGAACCAGAAGTAGTCCCAGAATGGGCACCAGAGGAAGAACAGGGCCCAGGCCTCTAGCTCGGCGACGATGGACCACTCCGCTCCGGTGAAGAACTGGATGTGGAACATCATCAGCGGCAGGAAGAACATGAACGTGTGGTAGCCGGTGAGCGGTTTGCCGCCCATCAGCATCATGTAGGCTCTGCCCCAGAAGCCACTGGTTCGGTACCACGTGGGCATCGCATGCGCCCATCCGTTCTTGCCCTCGCTCTCGATCTCGATGCAGGCGAAGATGGTGGCGAGGACGGACAGGAAGAGGATCTTGGCAACGAATGCGGCCATGGCGAACTCCTGTGTACGCGGTTGAAGGTGCGCGGCATGACCATGCCGAGTGGGTCGTTTTGACGAGTTAATGTATCACGAAATGATCATTTTGTCAATCCTGGCGGCTCAAAACAAAAAGCACCCGACGACGGCAGAGCGAGTGCTCTTTGCCGCGCGGGTGCGAGGACAGAAATGAATAGTTCTTAATGGCTATTTTGTGTTTTAGGGGTTGACTGGATGATGTCGCGTCGTGGTGAAAGCGAGCGATTTTCTCGTAAGGACGACTTTGCCCTGCCTTATTCGTCCCCTGGACGAGCGACCAGCTTGTACTGGAGTCTGCTATACCACATGTCCGTTTTTCCTGTCAGTTTGGAAGTCCACGGAATGTAGTGTTCATCGCAGTCGCTTCCGGCAGTGCAACATGCGATGGCGCAATGTTCGACATCTTCAGGGATGTAGACTCTGCGTACTTGAAATGTGGGGCATTTCAATGCGGGGCATTGGTTGGCCGCCGTTTCGATCTCGGACGAGCCTGCGCTGGATGTCCTGCTTGTCTGTTCGGTGCGTTCGCAACCGATAGCTGAGAGATAAACAGTGAAGACGACCGAAATGACGAGGGGATGAAAGTTCATGCGGCCTCCAGCATGTTGTTCCGGGGAGTCTCACATATCAATATGGAGACGGTGGAATATAAGCAGAAAAGATGGGGATGGTCAATCCTGGCAGCTCAAAACAAAAACACCTCGATTGCTCGAAGTGTTTTTGATGGTCGGGCTGGTGGGACTCGAACCCACGACCCTCTGCTCCCAAAGCAGATGCGCTAGCCAACTGCGCTACAGCCCGTTGCTTCTTCTGTTGTGTCGGTATAGTACGAGATCGGATAAAATTTGTCGAGACCCCCTATTGCCAATGCCTGAAACGTCGGCTATTATACCGCCACAAACATATCAAGCGGGTATCGTATAGTGGTTATTATGCGACCCTTCCAAGGTTGAGAGGCGGGTTCGATTCCCGCTACCCGCTCCAAGTAAGACACATCGAGAAATCGATGTGTCTTGTTTTGTGGGGCATGGTCAGCAAAACTTTCGTTTATCAGAAGCAAGATTGTGAAGAAGGTCTCATTTAAACGAAAAAATGATCAGCCTATTGAAGTGTTGCAGATACGGTATTGATTGAAGAATTTTTTTGCTGGGTTTAATGTTGGGGCAACTCTTTGCGATTATGTCATAAAATGAATGGAATGGTGCTTGTTGTTCTGGTAGAAAGATTGATACACTAAACGATAGTATGACCTACCTCGTAACCGCTTGGTATCAGTGTAGCCATTGTTCGAAGCGAATGGAGGCAAGTCGATATATTTCTATTACAATTACTGAGGATTGGGACGAGGCGTCGAATCCTGCCTATGAGACGTGTAGATACTGTAAAAAAGCCTTTTTAAAAAAGGAGTGTTTTATTCGAGACTTAACGGCTGATGAAAAGCATCGCGTCCTTTGGGGTCTGGGAGTGCCTGGATTTATTAGAAAGGTAAGGAAAAAGGCGTATAAAGCACCGGTGCTTCATCACAAGTCGCAATGGATGCCTTGAGTGTTTTTGTTGTTTTATTGATCACAAATACATTCTAAAATCTTTTTCTGTCAGTGGTTGACACTGGCTTCATGCTGAGGAGTTGGATTATAAAATTGACTGATTGGCAACGATGCATAGTTCTTCGTCTCTGGTGTTCGAGGCCATTTGACCGGCGTCGGTAAGATGGTCGAAATTGGTTTAAAAATAAAAAGAGAAGCGATTGATCGTCAGCTCGCCAAACTTTGACATGCATTAACACTTGGATGTAGCGCATTGTGTAGGATTGGTAGGTGGGCTAGAATGACATTGCATTTATGGAAGAAGTTAAAATCCCTCCTTTACTCACGCTTCGCGAGGCAAGT
>CAZNPI010000106.1:0-2620 GCA_964575015.1 uncultured Gammaproteobacteria bacterium | reverse complement strand
GATGGGTCAGGACGGTGTCATCACGGTTGAAGAATCGCAAACATTCGGCGTCGAGACTGAGGTTGTTCAGGGTATGCGCATCGACAAGGGCTACGCGTCTCCATACATGGTGACGAACCAAGATCGTATGGAGGCTGATTACAGCGAGCCGTACATCATGGTCACGGACAAGAAGATTTCTTCGCTCCAAGATATTTTGCCATTACTTGAAAAGGTGGTGCAAAGTGGAAAGAAAGAAATCGTGATCGTTGCAGATGATGTTGAGGGTGAAGCGTTGACCACATTTGTGTTGAACAAGTTGCGCGGGACGTTCCACGCATTAGTCGTGAAGGCTCCTGGGTTCGGTGATCGTCGCAAGGAGATGTTACAAGATATCGCTATTGTCACCGGTGCGACATTGATCAGCGAAGACATTGGCCGCAAGTTAGATTCAGCAGATCTCGTTGATCTTGGAAGTGCACGAAAGGTTGTTGCAACAAAAGATCACACAACGTTTGTTGATGGAAAGGGTGACAAGGAAGTGATCAAAAATCGCGTTGGGCAAATCCGCAAACAACTTGAAACAACGGACTCAGAATTTGATCGTGAGAAGTTGCAAGAGCGTTTGGCAAAATTGTCCGGCGGGATCGGTGTCATTAAGGTTGGCGCTGCAACAGAGGTTGAACTAAAAGAACGCAAACATCGTATTGAAGACGCTGTCGCTGCCACAAAGGCTGCAGTTGAAGAAGGGATCGTGCCGGGCGGAGGCGTTGCGTTGCTCCGAGCATTGGTCGCGTTGGACACAATTGAAGCTCATGGTGAAGAAGCTGTAGGTATTCGCATCTTGCGAAAGGCACTTGAAGAACCAATTCGCGCTATCGCAGAAAATGCAGGCAAAGATGGATCTGTTGTTGCTGAAGAGGTTAAGAAGCGTAGCGGAAGTGAAGGGTACAACGCATTGACGGATACGTATGAAGATATGTTGAAAGCAGGAATTGTTGATCCAGCAAAAGTCACGCGCTCTGCATTGCAGAATGCTGCTTCTGTCGCCGCGATGTTCTTGACGACAGAATGTGTCATCACAGATCTGCCGAAGAAAGAAGAGCCAGCACCTGGAGGTCATGGTGGTATGGGCGGAATGGACTACTAAATTTGGTGATAGACGCACGCGTAACACCCCGCATCTCACAAGAGGCGGGGTGTTGTTATTATAGGAACTTTTTGCTATGCTTTTCGCATAATTTATCATCTCCAATTCGTATGCCAGAACCAATTCAGGCGACTCCAGTGATGACGTTTGATAAGAAGGATATTGACGACAACAAGCTCATTGCCTGTTTGTCATATATCGGAATTTTGTGCCTCGTTCCGTTATTGGCAAAGAAGGACTCAAAGTTTGCACATGAGCATGGAAAGCAAGGTCTTGTCTTGATGCTTGCTTGGGTCATTGGTTCATTTGTTTTTTGGTTTCCGTTGATCGGCTGGGCATTGATGCTCGTAATGTTTGTGTTCAATGTGATGGCATTCATCAAGTGCTTGATGGGTGAATTCTGGGAAATCCCGGTTCTTGGTGCGATGCGTAACAAGTTCAATTTGTAATTTCATCACCAATTTTGTACTGTAGGGAGCAATCAAAGGGTTGCTCCCTTTATTTCCCACCATGTTGAAAGAACTCCTCACTCGAATCGATGCATTGCGTGCCAAGTTGGACGAAGCCTGGCAGATTTTGGATATTGCAAAAAAAGAGGAGGAAGCAAAAGAACTTGAAGCGTTGACCATGGCACCGGATTTTTGGTCAGACCAAGATCGCGCTCGAAAAATTTCGCAACAGGTTGCTGACATGAAAAAGGAGATCGAGAGTTGGATCGCGCTGCGCGTTGATGTCGCTGAATTGCATGAACTCGCGTTGATGGCTGAAGGGGAGTCTGATGAAACATTTGAAACAGATGCTGTAACGCGAATGGATGAGATGGAGAAGCGATATCAGTCCATGGAATTTTCCATGTTGATGCATGGTCCGCATGATCAGTCGAATGTCGTCATGGCGATTCATGCCGGAGCTGGTGGAACGGACGCGCAGGATTGGGCGGAGATGTTGATGCGGATGTATTTCCGTTTTGCAGAATCAAAAAACTGGAACGTTCGTCTCGTTGATGAGAGTCGTGGAACAGAGGCGGGAATCAAGTCTGCCACATTTTTTATCGAAGGTCGTTACGCCTATGGGTATCTTCGCGGTGAAGCGGGCGTTCATCGCTTGGTCCGTCAGTCGCCGTTTAATGCGGATGCCTTGCGTCAAACATCTTTCGCGTTAGTTGAAGTGTTGCCTGAAATCGAGGATACGGTTGATGTTGAAATCAAACCGGAAGATTTGCGTATCGACACCTTCATGAGTGGAGGAAAAGGAGGACAGTCTGTGAACACCACATACTCGGCGGTACGCATCGTCCATCTTCCGACCAAGATCACCGTGAGTTGTCAGAATGAACGATCGCAAACACAGAATCGCGAGACGGCGATGAAGATTTTGAAATCAAAGTTGATGAAGTTGAAAGAGGATGAACTTGCAAAAGAAAAACAAGAACTCCGCGGAGAATTCCACAGTGCCGAATGGGGAAGCCAGATTCGGTCATACGTGTTACAT
>CAZNPI010000105.1:0-2621 GCA_964575015.1 uncultured Gammaproteobacteria bacterium | reverse complement strand
AGTGGTCAAAGCGTTAAAAAACAATCCCGCCTCTCAAGAGGCGGGGTTTTGTTTTTGCTTGATAGAGCGCCCAATTTCCGCTACTCTTCCCTCACGTCCTCCGGCGCACAAGTAGCGAAGAACGCCGCATGGTTAATCGGCGCGACAACGGTAAATAAGCTATTGGCCTTTGTGGTCTTTTTTGTGGTTGCTCGCTGGGCTGGTCCGCTTGTTACCGGTACGTTCTTTTTCAGTATTTCCGTCACCTCCGTCTTTGTCACCTTGGCTGACTTGGGAATGACGCCGGTTATTATTCGTGCCATTGCGGCGGATCGAGAAGATGCTGCGCGATTGCTTGGAGCTGCGTTAAAGGCCAAGTTGATATTTATCCCATTAGCCATCATTGGTGCAGTTGGGTATGCGTTGATTCGTCATGTTGATGCAGTGACGCTGACGACGATTGCTGTTGCCTGCGCCGTAATGTCTGCTGATACGATTCATCTGATCTTATATGGTGCTCTTCGCGGAAAACAAAATCTGCGACCAGAATCCATTGGCATGTTCATCGGTCAGATTTTGACAGCGGTTGTTACCTTGATTGTTGCAGCTGTCGGTGGCGGTCCAATCTGGTTGGCTGTTGGGTTGCTCGTTGGTAGCGCTTGGAATGTCATTTGGTCCATCTGGAACATGCGCCGTTTTGGTATTGCCTGGTCAACGGCTCGGTGGATTGATCTTCGGCACCTATTTCAAGAAGCTGTTCCGTTTGCTATCGCCGGCATTG
The DNA here is from genome assembly GCA_964575015.1 of uncultured Gammaproteobacteria bacterium. GTDB lineage: Bacteria > Patescibacteriota > Patescibacteriia > 2-12-FULL-60-25 > 2-12-FULL-60-25 > JAGOQX01. Next base: position 1,861 of record CAZNPI010000105.1, on the reverse strand, counting down.
CGGTGAAATTGTATTCGTATGTCGACAGTCTTCTGATCCAGGCGCATCAGGGGACCTATACGGTTGGAATGTATGCAGTGGCCTACAAGATGACGTATGCCTTGCAGTTTTTGCCGTTAACCTTTAGTGCAGCGCTCTATCCAGCATTTGCTGCATCATGGAAAAAGCAGGATCACGAGGGGATACAGCGAACGTTTCTTGGATCGTTACGCTTTTTGGCTGCTGTTGGCTTTTTATTGTCGTCTGGTTTGTCTGCGCTTGCGTCAAAGATTATCCCGTTCATTTACGGCTCACATTACATTGATGCTATTGCTCCCTTTCAAATACTCCCTTGGGTGCTTCTCCCGATTTTCATGGATTTTCCAGTGGGTGCGTTGATGAACGCAACACATCGTGCGCATCTGAAGACCACAGCAATGGTGTGTACAATGGTGGTGAATGTCATTTTGAATTTCCTTCTCGTTCCACGTCTCGGTCCAGTTGGTGCTGCATGGTCCGGTGTTGTGAGTTTTTGGATACTTCTGTGTATTGGGCTTTGGTTTACAAGGAAAGATGCAGGATGGAAAGGGCCGATATGGATTTTGGTGCGTGCATCTACTGTCGCCGCGTTGTCGTGGATTGCTTGGAGGATCTGTCTTCAGTTCATGCCGTGGATTGTCGCTGCGATCACGGGAAGTATTATCGCGGTTGGTCTAGGTTTCGCAGGTCAGTTGATGACGGTAAATGATCTCCGGTTTTTGAAACGGCTACGACGAAGCAAGCCGGATGAAACGGACGATGAAACAATTCATGCTGACTCCTAAAATTACACTTTTCACGATTGATTATCCTCCCATGCAGGGAGGTGTTGCACGTTACTTGAGTGAACTTGTGCGAGCTTCACAGGGTGAAATTCAGGTAATTGTCCCGAAAGAGCAAAGGCGGGTTCATACGGATCAGGTTATCGAGAAGCGATTTTTTTGGGGTGTCTGGCCAACATGGTTGCCAATTGTCGGGATTATTCTTCGTGACATTTCCCGTGACCAGGTCTTATTGATCAGTCATGTACTGCCCGTTGGAACAGCAGCTTGGATTGCGTCATTTTTCGGTGGGCCAAGATACGCACTGTTGTTTCATGGGACAGACATTTTGCGTATCTCGAATCCATGGAAACGATGGTTGGTTCGCCGCATCTGCACGAGATCAAAACGGATTATGACGAATAGCGGACAGACGCGACGATTATTGGTTGAGGTTATTGGAGACCTGCGACCTATCGAAATCGTGACTCCGGGTGTTTCATTTCCGGCGAATCTGATGTCGAAGGACGAGGCTCGGCAGCAATTGAATATTGCGGCATCACGAAAAATTGCGATCACGGTTGCGCGGCTGGTGAAGCGAAAGGGGATTGATACGGCCATTCGGGTGATCGCAAGATTACATGCGGAACGATCCGCGAAGGTTCAGTACGTTGTCGTTGGTGATGGTCCAGAAAAAGAAGATCTTCAGAAACTTGCTAAAGAATTACACGTTGATGTTGTTTGGTGTGGAGAGGCTGATGATGAGACAAAATGGAAGTGGTTATGTGCGAGTGATATTTTTTTATTGCCTGGGAGCACGCGAAAGGATGATATCGAAGGGTTTGGAATTGTGTTGTTGGAGGCGGGATTCGCGGGTTTGCCGGTTGTTGCCGGAAAAACTGGTGGGACTACAGAGGCTGTTATTGAAGGGGTGACGGGATGGATGTTTGAGCCCGAGGATGTCCAGAAGATGGCGGAGGCTGTGGAGCGGGTGATCGATCGACCTGAGCTGGGGATTGATGCGGGTGAAAAAGCTCGTGTTCTTGTTCGTTCCAAGTATCAATGGCAGGATCGTTGGCAGA
>CAZNPI010000104.1:0-2713 GCA_964575015.1 uncultured Gammaproteobacteria bacterium | reverse complement strand
GTGAATGGCGCTAACAGTGATGTGGTGATCGTCAAAACCATTGCGATCGTTTGTTTTCCTCCGACAACTTCAACGAGTAATGGCGCCGTCATTCCGACAGGCATCGCGGCAAGAAGGAAGAGTGCAAGTCCCATATCTGGTGCAATCGGATTGATAAGGATCCAGACCGCGACCGGAAATCCGATCAACATGATGATGTTTGCGAGTAACAGAAATTTCCAATCCTTTACTGATCTAATAACTTGGGAAGGATCAATTTTTAAACAGGAAAGAAAGAAAATGATTTGTAAAATCAACGTGTTCCATGGGATGAGATAGTTCGCTGCGGGGAGGAAGAGTCCGAACAGAAGCGCTGCAGTCATCACGAAGATGTAGGATTCGGAAAGAAGTTTGTAGAAGCGGTTCATATGTTGTTTTGCGTTTTTTTCTCCTCAATATTCGCAAGATCCATGAAATATCGCCCGGCATTCATTTTATCGACGTAAACGGGGATGAGGAATGTTCTGGTTTGATCGGCGCCTTGAAGTGCTTGCCACGCTTTAAACGCGGGATTTTGATATTGTGATGCATCACCTCCAGAAAGCCACAGATCTTTGCTTTCAAAGACTTTTGGTTGTTTTGTTGATGGATCTATTCCCTGTGAATAGATGATGATGGGGGATTGTCCATTCACTTGAACGCTCCATCGCCGATCAATGGCTTTGAATTGAGTGACTACCAGTTTTCCATTGCGTTTTAATTTCTCATCATCTTCTTTTGTTGCAAGGGTCATGCTATGCGTGAGGGCGATTTTTACTGCTGCAAAGAAAAAGAGTATTGCACAGAGGATAAAAATGATTGCGCCGCCCGGAAGACCTTTTTGAATATACGAAACAGCACCGTATCCAAAACAAAACACGGTAAAGGAGAGAGCAATAAAGGTGATGGCGGCAGTGCTGTTGAATTTCATGTCGACAGTGTAGCACCTGGAAAAAAAATGATGATTGTTTATGATGGAAAAATGAGATATCATATATACATGAAAAAAATCGTTCTTTCTGAGCCGCCACTTTCCCGTTTGTTGTTTGCGGATACGCGTTTTGCTTGGGTGTGGCTTTTTGCACGTGTCTATATTGGATACGAGTGGTTGATGGCAGGATGGGAAAAGGTGTTTAATCCGGCTTGGACTGGGCCTGCGGCTGGCGCTGCGGTAAAAGGATTTTTAATGGGCGCATTACAGAAAACGTCGGGAGCACATCCGGACGTCTCAAGTTGGTATGCGTCATTTATTCAAAATATTGCGTTACCAAGCGCTTCTGTTTTTTCCTATCTTGTTGTGTACGGAGAAATATTGATCGGTATCGCATTGATCCTCGGGTTATTTACCGGTATCTCTGCATTTTTTGGAGCATTTTTAAATGCAAACTATTTATTCGCCGGAACAGTCAGCGTAAATCCAATAATGGGATTGATACAGCTCTTCTTGATCCTTGGTTGGCGAACAGCCGGCTGGTTTGGTCTTGATCGTTGGGTATTGCCGGCGTTAGGTACGCCTTGGCAAAAGGGTGAAATCTTTAAAAAGATAAACAGAAAATCAAGTAGCTCGAGATAGGTGTAATTCAACGTACTCTTTGATGACTGGTATCTTGCTTAGATATCGTTGAAAAACATCAATATACTTGTCTTTAGAGTCTAGATTCGAACCGTATGGACCAGCTTGTTTTGAATATTCGTATGCTGGCGTTGTAAGTGCTCCACCATCAACCCACTTTTTACGGAGTCCAGTAGAGCCTATTGGTCCTGGGATTTCAATACTACCAATCCATGATCGTCCGCGCTCATCTGTGCAGAACAGGTAGCGAAGCTTTCCGTTTTTTGATGGATAAATTTCCGTAGTGATTGTACCGTACAGTTTTGACTGCTGCGTGCCTTCAGAGAGGCGTATTGAAAAGTTTGGTGCTTGTTCGGGATCGTAAAAGATAACGTCTTCTGGTCGAATGTGTTTTTCTCCTTCTTTTCGATAAAAATGACCATCCAGTTTTTTTGGAAGAGGTTCAATTTCAACGGTAAAAGTTGCTTGAGCATTTCGGCCCATCATTTGATGTAGTGGGCGCGATGTGCGGCTAAAAATCTTTTCGGCAATATCTGGTGGAAGCTGCACTTCAATATTCTGTGAAATTTTTGCGAGGTGTTCTTGTAATTCAAACGGTAGCGTAATGCTGTTTTCTCCAAAACCTTTGTCATACCACTTCGCTTCGCCATCTTCTTCAATATACATCGGAAGATATTTGCAGACTCCATGCGAATTGCTTAAATAAAATGAACGGGCAATGATTTTGTCTCCATTTTCAACATATCCAACAACAGCAACTCGATCGTGTGGCAGGGAATATGCTTTGGATGCCCAAATTCGAGTATTATCAATCTTGATGAGGTGCAGTGGTCCTAGATCTTTTTCTCTCAATAGTTCCGGAGTAACGGCATCTTCACCAATACGGCCATGAACCGCAATTTTTCTAAGCACCTGACGTGAATCTGTCAGTGGGATATGAGAAAAAGAAGATGGTTGAAGACTTGGTGGGTGTTCATCAATCGTATCTGCCAATCCCGTTTTCAGCTTTGCGTAGTGTTGTTCTGCTTCTATGGTTAATAGGTTCAGCTGTACCCAGGCGCGATATCGCTCGCCATAGACGATTTTCATGAATGTGACGAGGGCATCTTGCGTTGCTTTGTT
>CAZNPI010000103.1:0-2721 GCA_964575015.1 uncultured Gammaproteobacteria bacterium | reverse complement strand
AAGTCCGAATGCCGAAAAGCTACATCTCAAGCGAACCGGCCGCAGCACGTGCACTCAGCTTGGAGTTCGATCCATATGAACAGGTCAAACAACGCGTTGAGACACTAGAAAAAAATGGACATGAAGCGAAAAAAATCGAACTGATTATCAAAGGCGGAACCTGGTCTGCATATCGCTGGGACTATCGCAAATGGTTTGTGAAAAGATGTTTTGATGCAGCAAATGAACTGGGCCGAAAGAACACTGCATCTGATGACTTACAAAAAGCGCAGAAAAAAAACGAGAAGGCAGGATATCGGATCATTGGGCTCACCATTGAAACACGACCGGATTGGGTAACAGCAGAAGAGATTATTCGACTTCGTGAGCTTGGATGTACACGCGTTGAACTCGGTGTTCAAACATTACAAAACGACGTTCTTGCGCTAACGCAACGCGGACACACCATCGAAGCAACGATTCGAGCTGTAGCACTATTAAAACAAGCGGGATTCAAAACAGATTTTCACATCTTACCAGGCCAACCAGGATCAACACCGGAAAAAGATCTCGAAGATTTCAAACAACTTTTTTCAGATCCAAGCTATTGCCCGGACATGATCAAACTATATCCGTGCGTCGTTCTCCCGAATGCCGAACTCCACGAATGGACCAAAGCCGGAACATTTATTCCACTTGAAGGAGATGCGCTCAAAGAGCTTCTCATCAGCATGCAACAGGTGGTGCCTCGCTATTGTCGCATCTCGCGTCTCATTCGCGACTTCCCAGAAAACGATATTTCGTATGGAACCAAAATCACGAATCTTCGTGAGGCGCTAGAAACAGAGATGAAACGACGAGGGATCCAGTGCAACTGTTTACGATGTAGAGAGGTCGGACACGTCACAGAGATTGACCCAAATACGATCAAACCACAACTCTTTGAGGAATGGTACGACAATGCTGGTGGGCGTGAGGTCTTCTTAACCATGGAAGACACAAACCGAAAAGCCGTATTCGCATTTTTACGTCTCCGCCTCCCGAATCCACCGGCCTCAATCCGAGAAAGTGAACCGTATTGCAACGACAAGAAATTCATCACCTACTCAACCAACATCGAACGAGCGTTTCCAGCACTTAAATCTTCCGCATTCGTGCGTGAGCTTCATACCTACGGCCGAGCTCTTGATTTACGCTCAACAAGAACAGATGCCTCACAGCATCGTGGATATGGCCGTATGTTAATGGAACATGCTGAAAAAATTGCCAAACGAGAAGGGTACGCAAAACTCGCAGTGATCAGCGGCATCGGCGTCAAAGAATACTATCGAACGTTAGGATATCGAGAGAAAGAAACATACATGATGAAAAAACTGTCATAAAAAAAGACCTCGAGCAAATCTGCGCGAGGTCTTTTGTCCTGCGTCCTCCTAGCTTAGCTTCTCTATCACATCTTCCAATTTCACTAGTGTTGCCTCTGCTTCATTTCTATTTTTCCATTCGACCGATCCTTCAGCCAGTGTCTTTTCTGAAATCAACAAACGAACCGGAATTCCAATCAAGTCAGCATCTGCGAGTTTCTCCCCTGCTCGTGCATCACGATCATCCCACAGAACCTCATGACCTGCGGCCTTCAATTGATCGTACATATCCGTTGCCGCTTGATTCACACGATCCTTTGCTTCCTCATCTTTTGGATTCAACGTAACAAGATGAATATCAAACGGTGCCACAGCTGCTGGCCAGATAATCCCTTTGTCATCATGACTTGCTTCAACAATGGTTCCAACCAGACGAGAGATTCCAATTCCATAACAACCCATGAACACGTGCTGACGAGTCCCGTCCTCAAGATCAACTTCAAATCCAAAATCTTGAGAAAACTTTTGTCCAAGGTCGAAGATATTCCCAGCTTCAACACCCTTCGCCTCAATCAATATCCCTCCGCACGACGGACACGCATCTCCAGCATGAAACGTTGCGATCTCTGAATTTTGTGCGAACGTACAGTTTGGACAGGCTAAGATATGGTCCTCACCAGCAGAGGTGATCACCTGAAATTCATGCGAATGTTTTTTGGTAAACGACCCACCGGATGCTTCAACCACTTTTACCGCAACACCAAGCTTCGTAAACAATGCAATATACGCATCCATCACTTTTTGATAGTATGCATCAAAATCTTCCACGGTTGTGTGGAATGAATACATATCTTTCATTCCAAACTCGCGACCTCGAAGGATACCCGACTTCGCACGCAATTCATCACGGAATTTCGTTTGAATTTGATACACGGAGGTCGGCAAATCGCGATACGATTTCACGAACTGTTGCACCAGCGGCGTCACGATTTCTTCATGCGTTGGACCAAGTCCGTATTCTTTATTGGTTTGACTTGGAATCTTGAACAACACGTCGACAGAATCCCATCGCTTTGTCGTGAGCCAATTTTCTTTTGGTTGCAATGCGGACATTAAAACTTCCTGTGCACCAAGATCATCCATCGCACCACGAATCGCTTGTTCAACCTTTCGGAGAACGCGCAAACCCAGTGGCAACCAGGAATATACGCCGGCCATTTCTTGATGGACAAATCCACCCTGAACCAAATATTTTGCATTAACTGTTTCAGCATCTGCAGCAACAGATTTCGATGTTTTCGTGAAAAGGTGGGTCATTCGCATACGAGGGAAAGAGTAGCGGGTTGCGGCGTATCTGTCTAGAAATAAAAGGACCCGGCCG
>CAZNPI010000102.1:0-2785 GCA_964575015.1 uncultured Gammaproteobacteria bacterium | reverse complement strand
TTCCACTACCAGACTTCCCGACCAACAACAAATAATCACCTTGGCGAATCTTCAAATTCACGTCTTTTAAAATCTCAATCTTTTTTCGTCCTTTTGCCGTAAATCCAATTTTGTTCAGCTCAATGGTTCCCCAATCTTGTTTCATAGGTTGACGCGCTTGCTCCTTTGGTCCATCCGGCGTATCCAAATCGCTTTGCGGTCCGAGCACCGCCTCCATCCGTTCAATATCACGAATCGCCCGACTGATCTTTCCCTCAAAAATTCGCATCAATTGCTGCACTGGCCCTTGCAATTCATCTACATGATCCATCGTTGCTTGAATTTCTTTTCCCGTAACCAAACCAACTTTTTGTAATACTGAACCCACACCACCAACTAATAGATGCGTGGTCATTTTCGGAAGTCCCCACATCAATTCTCGTCGCATCCGTTCAATCACTCCTTGCTTATTATGCTTTTTCGATCGTTCATTTAAATCCAAAATATGCTCCACAATGCCTCCGGCTTCAGGAGAAGCTTTCAGCTGTTCAAGCCCTCCAAGATACACTTTCTGCATTTTTTGAAAACGCTCTACATCCTCCTCTGTCGCTTTTGCTTGTCGTGCAAACTCCTGCTCTCTCATGCGCCCCGCTGAAATAAGAAGTGGAATACTTGCCAACCCAGCAGGGGTTAACCATGGGTTTAAACGTGTAATCGACATCGTCGATAACCCCATTGCAACCAGCGCAGGGGCAAGTTCATCCGGCAGTTCGGTCATCAGATAAGTAACCCCATCTCTCCCTTTTCGTGCTACATCCATTCGTGAATCATCCTGGTTAAAATCAAACTCCCGAAAAAACATGGACTCGATCATCCGACGATCCAATTTTCGTGAAATATGTGAATGAAATTCTCGTCTCTCTGCACTATAAACTGATCGGGTCCCAGCCTCTCCAATCTGCGATAATATCTGTTCAAGTACAACACCAAACTGGAACTGACCATCTTTTAAGCTACGTTCCTTCATTCCCACCTGACGATTCTGAAGCGCCTCAGTCAGAATCATACTCAACACACCTAATGCGATATGTTTTTTCTGCGACCCGAGTTCGTACTGTTTCCATAATTGCTGCATCAATGGCTCCAGCTTTTTGATCAGTACAAGCGGATCCTCCTCCTCGGTAAGACAAATATCAACGAGCGTGCCTATATCTTCCGCGGAAAACGGGTAGACATGCTGTAACCGCTCTTTCAATGTTTTAATCGCATTCAAACGCTCATTTTTGTAGGCAAATTCACCGTCGTGCTCTTTTCGAAACGTATACACATCCTGTTGAAACGCCGTCGTCGTAAGAACAGATGCAGCTTGAGAGAAAAAATGGTTCGCCTCATGCTCAACACGTTGCAGATCCGAAGCTGCAACCCCTTTTGAAACAAGGAATTCACGTAAATGACCGATCCACGTCTGAATCTCGTTCCGCAGCTCCTCATCCTGCACGTCGACAAATCCTTCCGCCTCCTTCATCCGCTGCAAAATCGTGTGGTGTTGATTCACGAGTTCAGGCGCATCTGCAAAAATCTCACTCAACAAACGTGTCCGATCCTGCATTTCTTGTTTCGAAATTGGAGCAATAAGCTGATCAATCGTTGCACGAAGATCAAGTACAGACTGTGCAAAAGAGGAGCGCTCAGGTTGTTCGCCGCGCGCACGTCGCTTCGGTAGCTCAACTCGACGCACTATTTCACTGCGCACCGGAGCAACCGAAGAAAATGATTCTTTCATATGCCAAACAGTTTATAGGGACAGCGAAATACTGAATAGCTTAGCTGTGTATAATCTCTCAAAAAAAGAAAAGCCTCGACTGTTGTCGAGGCGAGGAGACTACCGACTGACCATATTTGGCGTGAACAGGATCACACGATCTTTTCCAATCTTTGCTTTACGTTTTGCAACTTCTGCTCGAGCAATAAGCTGCGCTTGGGTATACCTTGCACGCGGCATCACTGCTACGCCAATGGACACCGTCAGCTTGTAAGTACCACGCGTTCCGATGATTGGAAAATCGGCAGCACGCATTGCCTGCAAAATATTCTCGGCAACTCGTAACGCACTACGTTCCCCCACTCCATTCAGAATCACAAGAAACTCATCACCACCATAACGAATCAACAAATCGCTGCTTCGCACGCAGCGACGCATGATGTTGGCAGCCTGAAGAATAACTGCATCACCCGCACTTTCACCATGAGCATCATTGACCTTCTTGAATCTGTCCAAATCAAGAAACAGGACACCGATATCACCACGGCACGGTTGCGCAAGACGTTCGAGTTCTGCTTCAAGTGCGTGTCGATTAAGACAGTGTGTCAGATGATCGTTCAACGCACGCTCTTCCAATTCACGGCGCTGAGCTTCTTCAAGAGTGACATCACGACAGGTCACAACGACTCTTGCCTGGATGTCCCCGATCACGGAAGGCATGAGCGTCAATTCGATGCGCATCTCTTTTCCCGAAGGATGCTGAATCGTTGTTCGCTCACGCAAGACACGACCCTCAGTGAGGAACCGCTGTTCCAGTGCATTTTCTGTTTCACCATCAGCTTTGCTGAACAGGTCATGAAACAAATTGCGATGCTGCAGATCAGCATCACTCAGTCCGAACATCTCTTTAGCTGCTGCATTGAAGAACGTGATGACGCCATCAGGCAACACCACGACAATACCTTCCGCAATTCCATTAAGCACAGAATAGAACAGCTGCAACTGCATGCCATTCCAAGCTTCACGCCGATCTTTTTGATCACT
>CAZNPI010000101.1:0-2797 GCA_964575015.1 uncultured Gammaproteobacteria bacterium | reverse complement strand
ACCTGGCTCGCCACCGTAAAGGCGATACGTGCCGGAATGTTTGCTTTGATCAGACCGGTGATCACATCGACACTCGGGCGCTGCGTCGCGAGCACGAGATGGATACCAACCGCGCGGGCTTTTTGGGCGATACGCACGATGAGCGCCTCGACATCTCGCGCTGCGACCATCATGAGGTCAGACAACTCGTCGATCACGATCACGACATACGGCATCTTGCCCTCGTCGACTTGCTGCATGTTGCCATCCTCATCCTCGACGCCGACAGATTTATTTTTCACTTTGTCGTTGTAGCGTTTGATGTCGCGAACTTTTTCTTCGGCGAGCAGCGTGTAGCGGCGCTCCATTTCGTTGACTGCCCATTTCAGTGCGCTGATGGTTTTTTCTGGCTCCACAATCACTGGTGGCAGCAAGTGTGGAAGTTCGCTGTAGGGTGCCAGTTCCACCTGCTTTGGATCGACCAAAATCAGCTTCATAGCACTCGGACTGTTGCGGTACAGCAGGCTGGTGAGCAGCGTGTTGATCATCACCGATTTACCGCTACCCGTCTGACCTGCAATCAAAAGGTGGGGCATTTTGTTGAGCTCACCTACTACTGGCGCACCAGAAATATCTTTACCAACGGCAAAAGCTAGCGGCTCTTGCGACACCTTCCACTGCTTACTACTCAGAATACCGAAAAGACGTACGTCGGCCGCCTTGCGGTTTGGTACCTCAATACCAACCAATGATTTCCCTGGAATTGGTGCCTCAATACGAATCGGGTGTGCGGCCAGTGCAAGCGCTAAGTCGTTATGTAGCGCAGTAATCTTGACCAACTTCACACCTTCCGATGGCTTTAATGTAAATTGTGTCACCGTCGGTCCAACGGCAACATCTGACATTTCAACCGGAATACCGAACGTTTCAAGTGTTCGCTGGATAATGGTTTGATTATGAACGATGTCACCGGACGTTGGTTTCTGATCTCGCTTTGTTAACAACTCAAACGGAATTTCAACACGTGGATGCTTCTTCTTTGGTTTTGCTGGTGCAATCGGCTCCTCCTCATCTTCGTCTTCTTCATCACCCTCCTCATCCTCATCTGATTGCGTATTCATGAGGCTCTTTGGCGCTAATCGATTGAGAGGCTCTGGCTTCGCTACTCCCGGCCCGGTTTGTGTCACCGGCATTGTGTGCTGCATCAAATCCGCACGAACTCGCTCCTCTTTTCGTTCCGCACTGCGCTCAATCGCCCATTTAAACGGAGCAAGTACTGCAACGAACAAGCGCTGCAATAGCACAAAGACAAAACCAAATCCGCTCGCCACTCTTTGAAGAGAGGTGTTAAAGATCAACAAAAACGATACAGCCCACAAAGCTGCAAAAATTGTTCCTGCACCAACTCGACCTAAAGCACCAACAAGCGGCTCTCCCAAAAGCGAACCTATTTTTCCTCCTGCGCGAGAAAGTTCTTCAACAGAAACCCCAGTTCCTTCAAAATTAGCCACATGAATCAACGGATTCAATGCGAAAAAAAACAAAAGAAAACCAATATAATTCGTCACCTTCATCGGGAGTCGACGCGGTGCAATCTCGTGAATACCAATTGCGAGGAGGACAAACGGCAATACGATACGATCGCCGCCAAACACATGAGCCAATGCCTGATCAACTGAAACACCGACACGACCAGCTAAATCAAAAATTGATAGCAACATCAATGCGGCTACAGCAAGAATAACGACAGTCACAATACCGTGCGCTGTATCCGTATCAACGGAAAAATCAACTGGAAATTTTGAGCGTCGTCGTCCCATGTGCAAAGATACTATTATCCTACCCAATTTGTAGACAAAAGTCACGTCATGACATTTTGTCTACAAATGTGTGCATTATTGAATCAACTTTTTACTCTTCGAGTGCTATCACCTCTTCCTCAACAGCACTATCATCTCCACCAATTGGCGAACCACCCTCTGCAATTTCTTTTTCACGCCAACGCGTAATCACTTTTTCACGTAACTCTTTAAAAAGATCCGAGTGTTCACGTAAACCAGCTTTCGCGTTTTCACGGCCCATGCCCAATTTAATATCACCGTACGAATACGAATTACCCGCTTTCTTAATCACACCAAATTCTGTTGCAAGATCAAGTAAATCACCGGACAGTGAAATGCCTTCGTTATACATGATATCAAATTCACACGTTCGGAACGGTGCTGCCATTTTATTCTTAACTACTTTTACCTTCACGCGATTTCCAACAATACGCTCCCCCATCTTAATCGGAACGCTCCGTCGGATTTCGATACGAACAGAAGAATAGAATTTTAATGCAACACCACCAGTCGTTGTTTCTGGATTCCCAAATACAACGCCGATCTTTTGACGAATCTGATTGATAAAGATCACTACTGTTTTTGTTTTAGAAACAATAGCCGTGAGCTTTCGTAGCGCCTGACTCATTAATCGAGCCTGTAAACCCATGTGCGAATCTCCCATTTCGCCTTCAATTTCTGCCTTTGGTGTTAAAGCTGCTACCGAGTCAACAACGATCACATCCATTGCATTTGATCGAACCAGTGTTTCAACGATATCCAGGGCCTGCTCTCCACAATCTGGTTGTGAAATCAACATCTCATCAACATTAACCCCAATCTTTCGAGCATAGGACGGATCAAGTGCATGCTCTGCATCAACGAACGCTGCAATACCACCCATTTTTTGAACCTCTGCAATAATATGTTGCGCTAACGTTGTTTTTCCGGAAGCCTCAGGACCATAAATTTCAATAATTCTTCCGCGCGGCACACCA
>CAZNPI010000100.1:1974-2911 GCA_964575015.1 uncultured Gammaproteobacteria bacterium | reverse complement strand
TCATTGGCAAGCACGGTCATGTCGACCGGGTCCCAGTTCGTCGCAAATTGCTTGAAGGTGAAAAGGCTGCAGAAGATACGTTGCCATTAGTACAACTCCAATTGAATGCACCGCTTCCAGTTTCGTTTGATGGGTTGAAGCGGAAACCGATTCAAGATGATGAGCTTCGTCAGCTGTTTTTATCATATGGCTTTAAGTCTTTGATCACGCGTCTTGATCGCCGATCTGTTGCGAAGGATGCGGTGCAAGAAGAGGTAGTTCAGAAGCCACGCAAGGCAGTTACGTCACGAAGGTTCAAAGAGACAGAATTGGCTGATGTATTAGCTGCAGCAAAAGATAGTCAGGAGTTATATGTTCATGTGCTTCAGCAGGCCCAAGAATCGCTCTTTTCAGAGCGTCCAGAGCTTGCGTTAGCCTCGAAGGGGTTGATGACCCGTGTTACGCCATCAATCTTGAAGTCAAAAGGTTCTCACAAACAACTTGCTGATATTTTTGCGAATACCGCAATTCAAAAATATGGTCATGGGCTGAAGTCGATTTGGCATTGGTGTAACCACCATGATCTTGAGCTATCCGGCATTTGGTTTGATACGGAGATCGCCGCATATCTGCTCTCTGCTGGTGAAGGTCATCATGACCTTGAAACGATCGCTGCATCACGATTGCAGCTCATATTTACAGAGGGTGAGAATGCTCTCACGGAGCAGCTCGAGGCTGTTGTCGCATTGTGTGCTGATTTACAACAGGAATTGATTGACGAAAAACTGTTCCACGTATTCGAACGATTTGAACGTCCATTAATTCCAGTATTAGCAAAGATGGAAGAGCGCGGTATTTTAATCGATCGGCCATATTTTAAATCAATCGCATCTGATTTTTCAGCAGAAAAAGCTCGGCTGGAGCATGAGATGATTGAGCTTGCGGGCGAGCAATTTAA
>CAZNPI010000100.1:0-1964 GCA_964575015.1 uncultured Gammaproteobacteria bacterium | reverse complement strand
ACATATTTTGTTTGATACGTTACAGATTTCAATAAAGGGCATTAAGCGCGGGAAGACCGGATTTTCAACAGCAGCAGCAGAACTGGAAAAGCTGGAAGGAGCGCATCCGATTATCGAAAAGATTAGTGAATATCGCGAAGTGAGTAAGCTTCTTTCGACCTATGTCGATGCACTTCCTTCATTAGCCGATGCAGATGGACGAATTCACACAACGTTCAATCAAGCCCTCACATCGACTGGTCGTTTATCCTCTTCAAATCCAAATTTACAAAACATTCCGATTCGCACAGAACTTGGCAGAAAGATTCGTCGCGGATTTATCGCATCGCCAGGGTATCAACTATTGTCCTGTGATTATTCTCAGATCGAACTGCGCGTTATCGCAGCCTTGTCTCATGATAAAAAGATGCTTGAAGCATTTGAGCATGGTTTGGATATTCATACCGCAACAGCGGCCGCGATCAATGGCATTGAGCTTGAAGATGTTACAAAAGATCAACGACGTGCTGCAAAAGCGATCAATTTCGGAATCATTTACGGCCAAGGTCCACACGGCTTAGCAAAAAACGCAGGAATTTCGTACGAAGAAGCACGACATTTTATTGATGAGTATTTTCAGGTCTATTCGGGTATTCGAGAATATCTTGATCAGACAAAGGCTCTTGCGCATGCTCGTGGCTACGTTGAAACGTTGTTCGGGCGCCGTCGGCCAATTCCAGAGATTAATTCCCCTATCCAACAGGTTCGAGCTGCTGCAGAGCGCATGGCGATTAACATGCCTGTTCAAGGAACGGCTACGGGTGATTTGATTAAACTTGCCTTAATCCAATTGGCTGAAAAACTCCCACAGATCTCACCAACAGCCCAAATTTTGTTACAGGTTCACGATGAAGTCGTGTTTGAGGTCGTAGAGGATGAAGTTGAAATAGTCGCGCGATCTGTTACAGAAATCATGGAAAACGTTGAAAAAATTGGTTGTCCGATCCTCGTAGAGGCGAAAGCTGGAAAGAATTGGGAGGAGATGCGGAAAATCGGGTAGTTTTCTTCTATTTCCATTGGCCTACGTTCGCGCTAGGATTTCTGCATGCTTATTATCTGTTCTGGCCCAGATACGTTAAACGCTCGACAAAAGGCACGCGAGTTGACACAGGCGTTTAAAGCAAAATTTGATCCAGCAGGATTTTCTATTGAGACAATACCGGATTCTGATATTTCAGTGCTTATTAATCGTCTTGCTGCTCCTTCTTTTTTTTCAGCAAAGCGTCTTATCCGTTGTGATGGCATTTTAGAAAACTCAAAAATCGCTGATATTCGCAAATTAATTACGCGTGTGATAGCTGATAATGATCAATCGATCGTTATTAGTGTTGAAGAAGAGGCGCCTTTGCTCAAAGTGTTGGATGAGTGCAAGGCCGTCCCGTCATTTTTTCACTATCCATTCCCTACTCCATCGATCGCACAACATGAAACTTGGTGTAAGAAGCGTGCGTCTTTATTGGGTGTTTCTATTGATCATGCGATTGAAATTGCTCAACGTACTGCTGGAAATGTTTGGCTTGCTGAGCAGGAGTTGATGAAAAAGTCAGCAAATCCTGATGCGCCACTAATTGAAGTGCTTACGGAGACGAGCGGAGCTTTTGATGTTGCGGATGCATATGTGCGTCAGCGATTATGGCGTGCTCAGATGGATGAGGTTGGCGCAGACCAGTGTATTTCTGTGCTTGTAGGTCAGGTACGCGCTGCTGTCCGTGTGAGAGATCGATCGACAAGTGGGCTGCATCCATTCGTCGTAAAGAAGCTGAGTTCGGCTTCACTTCAGAACGCCGAGGTCTCGCTAGCACGCGTGCTACGCTCGCAGGTTGCGATTCGTACCGGGCTTGCAACCGCAGATGAGATAGATTCAATCCTGTAACATACAAAAGAGCCCCAAAATAGGGCTCTTTTTCTTTTTTGTCTCTTATTTG
>CAZNPI010000099.1:2387-2925 GCA_964575015.1 uncultured Gammaproteobacteria bacterium | reverse complement strand
GTCGAGCAGGTAATCGATCGTGCGACGAGCAGCGCGAATTGATTCAACGAACCACGCCATATCTCGTTCGTACGTCTCCGACGTGAGTCCATACGCCTCTGCGAAGTATTCATGCAGAGCACGCCAACTAATTTCGCGCTCAATATCTGCCTTACATTCCAACGAAGACGTTGGTGAAGACACGGCATTCCGTTGTGCGCGCTCCAAATGACGCATCAACTCTCTGTACCGAATGTGTTCACCGAGGAAGATCGACGTATTCGCCAGGAACCGCCTGTACTCCCTCGGACTCGGTGGACCCAAGACGAGTGATGGGAATTTCCCGATGAGGTCCTTGTCATCCCGCGGATCCAGAAAATTCGCAGGCGGACACTTCGCGCCAAACGGCTGAATGATGCACGACGAATCACTCATTCAATGCATCCTCCGTTTTCTGTTCCGAGGCACGTTGCTGCTCCGAGTCGGATGATGTCTCGACTTGCTTCAGCGGCGGACGCGGGACAAGCTCCAATGTCCATCCACCCTCATCGTCATCTTC
>CAZNPI010000099.1:0-2377 GCA_964575015.1 uncultured Gammaproteobacteria bacterium | reverse complement strand
CTTGACGCTTCTCATTCTCGTCCATGACTCCCCTCCTCGTCATGCAGAAACAAAGACTCTCCACCGAAGTGGAGGGTCCAATCTATCGATTTGCTAGCCTATCGTCAAGTCTTACGCTTGCGGGCGAAAGCGCTTTTCGTCGTATTGAATCGGATCAATGGCTAACTGCACAGAAAGGAGTTCCTGAGCTGAAAACCAGATCGGCACTTCCTGCGCTGATTCCTCAACGTTACCAGAAGCGTGAATCAAGTTTCGTAATGGGCGGTTCTGCGCGTTCGACAATGCATACGTATCAAGTGAGTAATCTCCGCGAATCGTTCCAGGCGCTGAAGAAGCTGGTTCAGTTGCACCAACGATCTTACGAACGAGTGAAACGGCCTGCTCCCCTTCCAAAACCATGGCAACGACCGGACCGGAGGTCAAGAACTCGATCAAACCGTTCTTAATAGACGTTCCGTAGGCAACATGATCTGGAAATGGGAATGCTTGACCCAACGCTTCATATTTCGCTTTCGCCTTTTCATACACGGCGCGCATCCATTCTTCAGTAAGTGCATAGTGGCGATTTGCTTGGTCCGCTGTTGGCAAAACCATCTTTAACCCCACAATTTTGAGGCCAACGCGTTCTAAACGCTCAATAATCGACCCAGTCAAACCACGCTGTACGGCATCCGGCTTTAAGAGAACCAATGTTTTTTCCATCATAATGCGGCAAGTCTATCAAAACGGCCGAAAAATGACAAGATTTAGCGCATGGAATCTGCCGACCCGTTCCCCCCTTGCAAAAATACACGAATTCTGCTAGAATTCTTCTATCATTACTTGATTTTTCCTATTTATGAGTCTTCCTGGACATCGCCGAACAAGCTCAGATAAGCGCCGCCGCGCTTCTCATTTTGCATTAAAAAAGGTTGTCATCGCCAAAGATAAGAAATCTGGCGCTCTTCACCTTCCACACATCGCAGCCCCTGGCGCGACGGAGTATAATGGTCACAAGATCCATGTGAAGGGTCAACGCAACAAGATTGAAAAGCTTCTGAAAGCAAAACCAACTGTTGCAAAAAAGACTGTAGCCAAAAAGACCACGAAGAAAGCGGCTGCTGTTGATAGTCACGCGGGTCACAACCACTAAACTGGTTCCATTTCGTTCTTTCCATAGCCCTTTCTTATGTCAAATCGACATCTTGCGCGAGCCATCGTCCTGCAAACACTCTACGAGTGGGATTTTCACGCTCGCCAAGCAGACCCGAATGAAATTATTCTTCGCAATTTAGAAGAATTTGCTCCGCAGTTAGACGAAAAAGAATTTGCGGTCAAACTCATTCAGGGAATTGTTGATCAACAAGAAAGCATTGATGCGACCATCACCCAATTCGCACCAGATTGGCCATTACCAAAAATTACAATTGTTGATCGCAATGTATTGCGTATCGGAACGTACGAATTAAAGTTTGATACGAGCATTCCGTCGAAAGTTGCTATCAATGAAGCAATTGAGCTAGCGAAAACGTTTGGCGGTGAATCATCCGGAAAATTCGTCAACGGCGTCTTGGGCGCTGTATTTCGCGATCAGGTTGCCAAAGGCATCACCAAAGAATCAGATAAAACCAAAGACGAATCCACCGAAACGACTTCGGCGAAGCAAACGGAACCATCCGTTTGAGCTTCGTTGGCGTCGTTCTGAATCATTTCACCCCTATGAACGACCACCCGAACAAAGATCTTTCCATCCTTGAAGAACGATTAGGTTACGCTTTCAAGGATCGCGCATTGATTTTACAAGCATTAACGCATCGCTCGTATTTAAACGAACATGCGGATTTTCCATACACGCACAACGAACGTCTCGAGTTTTTAGGTGACGCCGTGTTGGAATTAATCGTCACAGAACATCTGTTCAAAAACTTCGCAAACGCCGAAGGAGAACTCACGAACTGGCGCGCAGCTCTCGTGAATGCAAAGACATTGGCAGGAATTGCGAATCAAATGGAGTTTGAGGAATTCTTATTACTCTCCAAAGGTGAAGCACGCGATGCAAATTCAAAGGCACGCATGTACATCATGGCAAATGCCATTGAAGCTATTCTCGGTGCGATTTACTTAGACGGTGGAATGCCGGCTTCGGAAAAGTTCATCAATCACCACATCTTGAGTCATTTGCAATACATCTTGAAGAATGAACTTTACGTTGACCCAAAGAGCAAATTCCAGGAAACATCCCAAGAGCTCTTAGGCATCACGCCAACCTATCGCGTCCTTGAAGAAAAAGGACCAGACCACAACAAAGAATTTACCGTTGGTGTCTTTTTAGAAAAAGAGATGGTTGCTGTCGGCCGCGGAACATCCAAACAAGAAGCACAAGTCGCAGCCGCTGAAG
>CAZNPI010000098.1:0-2980 GCA_964575015.1 uncultured Gammaproteobacteria bacterium | reverse complement strand
ATTGTGACTGATGAACAGGGTCTTGTGGCACCTGCTGTCGTGTTTGCGGAAAAACCGGAACGTGGAATGCTTACATCAAAAACAGTAGTGTTTGCACCAACGATAAACCTTTTACAGCGAGCAGTTCTTCAGGGGGCATCGCTAGGCATTGTTGGTCATGCGGTTCCGGGTAGCAGCGTGGTCGTTGTTCTTGATGGTACGATCCTCTATGACCCAATTCCGGTTCGAGAAGACGGTTCTTATCGTGTGAATGTGAATACCCTGCGTTTAAATAAGGGGTTGCATCGGGTAGCTGTACGTGAGGTTACTTCGGGCCGTGATCTCATTGGTACTTCCGTAGCCCTTCAATTTACTGTTTCACAACAGATCAATCCAAAGACAGATATGAATGGTGACGGACTGGTTGATATCACGGATTGGAGCATTTTTATGTCAAAGTGGCAGTCAACAGACGAAAAAATTCGTGGTACACTTGATATGAATGGTGATGGAAAGGTTGATGTAACAGATTTTAGTATCTTTGTTCAGTCAGTACGTAAATAACAATTATCTATGAAATCTCGATTCCTTCAATGCGTCTTTTTGCTCGCAGGTTTCTTGTTGTGCCGTCCTGCATCTGCAGCGACATTGAACATCTTCTCAAGCCAACCAACCGTTCGGGTTGGTGATGCATTCTCTTTGAGTGTCATGGTTAATACAGAAGGCATTGGCGTGAACGCGGCTCAAGCAACAATTCAGTATCCAAAAGACTTGGTTGATGTCGTTGGGATCGATACTGCAGGTTCTGTCTTTAATTTCTGGCTTGAAGGCCCGGTCTTTTCCGCTGAGACGGGGCGCATTACGTTTACGGGTGGCTCAACGAGCGGGTTTAATGGTCAATCGCTTCCAATTGCAACTATTCGATTAAAAGCAAAGAAAACCGGAACATTTGATTTTGGATTTATCAATGGAACCGTTACGGCAAGCGATGGGAGCGGAACAAGTGTGTTGACGGGGATGCACGGAGCTACACTCACGGGGTCAGACGCGGCGCCTGTTGAAACAAAGCCGGAGCAGATTGTAAGAAAGCCGATCCAGGCAGAAAAAGCGCCAACAGCTCCATTGATCAGTATTCCGCTCTATCCAGTTTCAGGAAATTGGTATAACTCAATTGCGCCATTTAATGTAAAATGGAATCTTCCACTAGACATTAGCGCTGTTGCAACAGTACTTGATCAGGCACCACGGACGATTCCTTCAAAATCAGAGGGGTTATTTGATAATAAGGTGTTTCAAATCGTAAAGGATGGTTCTTGGTATCTTCATGTCCGCTTTAAGAATAACGTTGGCTGGGGAGATACGGCGCATTATCGATTAAATATTGATACGGCGCCTCCGGTTATTTCAAATGTCCAAACACCACGCGGGGTGCAAACGGATGAACCATCTGTGATACTTCAATCCAACGCCGTTGATTCGTTGTCGGGCATAGATTTTTATCGCACACAGATTGACGGTAACAGTGTACAAAAGGCAACCAGTACACCGATCGTTTTGCCACCACTTCCACCAGGAAAGCACGTCATATCCCTCCAAGCCGTTGATAGGGCTGGAAATGGTGCAGAAGTATTGGTGAATGTAGAGATTCTTCCGATTGCCTCTCCGGTTATTGTTCCATTTACAGATGATGCGTTTGCTGGAGAGGGGAGAATTACGGTAAAGGGTTCAACGGTTATTGGTACAACGGTTCGTGTTACGTTGCATAATGAACTACATCAGGTTGTAGAAGAAATTGAGGTGAAGCCAGATGCGCTTGGATCATGGATTCAGAATTTTGAGCATCCATTAGCAAAAGGGGTATATCATTTTGAGGCAGTTGCCATAGATGCACGTGGAGCGGTGAGTTTACCGGTGTTATCATCGGATTTTACCATTGATCTTCGCCCATTTATTACCATCGGCTCCGTTCATATCACGCAAGGATGGATTTTCGTTATTATTATCTGTCTCATGTTGATTGGTGCAGGGGTTAATCAGACATTTATGTGGTTTGTGCACAAGAAACGTCGGAACCGCGTGATGATCGCGCAGCGTGACGTTGTGAATGCATTAGCTGCAACAAAGAGAGATGTTCAAAAATTGCTGAAAGAAGATGAACGACTGATAGCAAAACAGGTGAAGGTGATTACTGATAGGATTGATAAGGCATCAAATTACTTGGTTGAAATCATTGAGCATATTCGGTAAAATGATATACATATGATATTACCTGCGAACTACATGGTTCTTGTAGTAGAAGACGAAAAGCCGTTAGCTGAAGTCTTACAGGATGAGTTTAAAGCAAAGGGGTTTGCCGTTCATGTTGCGCTTGATGGTGAAGCCGCGGTGGAGCATGCACGCAAACATAAGCCTGATATTATTTTATTAGATCTTCTTCTCCCAAAAAAGAATGGGTTTGAGGTATTGGAAGAATTGAAATCAGATCCTGATTTAAAGCACATTCCTGTCATTATTCTTTCTAATCTTGGACAGGATGAAGAGGTTCGTAAGGGTTTAGCTTTAGGTGCTGTGGATTATTTCGTAAAAACAGAGCATCCGATTAGCGAGGTGATAGAAAAGGTACAACAACGACTGTTAACCCCAAACGCCAACTCCTAATTTTACAATCATATGCCAATAACGGACGCGCCAAATAGACGAAAGAAGGCGGGTTTGTTTCAGGTCTCTCAAGAGAAAAGCGATTTACGATTGTTGCAACGAGCTGTTGATTTGATTCATCGAGTTACGCAGAGTTTGAATCATGATGTGACAGAGCTCGAGTATTTTCAGTCTATTTGTGATGCGCTTGTTTTCAAGACCGGATATCGTTTTTGTTGGCTCGGTCTTGCAGAAAATGATCTGCAAAAGCATGTTCGTCCGGTTGTATGTGCTGGTATTGGGAAGGAATACCTGTCTGAATTACATATCGTGTGGTCAGACACGGTGTTCGGCAGAGGGCCGA
>CAZNPI010000097.1:0-2985 GCA_964575015.1 uncultured Gammaproteobacteria bacterium | reverse complement strand
AACCTCCATGAGTTAGGCCTCATGAAACACCTCAAAAAAACCGCTAAAGTTCCCCGTCAATGCGAAACCGATTACCTTTCCGTTGCAAAGTTTTTTTAACAAAAATAAAACCGATCAAGAAAAACAGATAGTATATAGTCCACTATATACAATATACTATGTAAATAAATGGGAAAACACGGATTTCGTCAATCAGAACCTTTGTTGTAGAATCCCCCGGGAGGTTTGCCATGCTCTATGACGCCCAACAGATTGAGCGGGCCTGTGCCGGCGACATCAGCGATCCCGTCTATTTCAAGCAAATCTACGATAAACTCGTCCGTTCGCAAGAAGCTGATCAGCCGATTCCAATCGATTATCCGGACATGTTTCGATCTTTTTTGAAAAGTCTTCCGTCTGCCAAACTCCAGCGCAAAATCCGCAACCGACTGAAAACCATGGCTCAAACGAGCAATCCAAGTGCTCCGATGGATCTCCATAGCTTCAGATGGTGGGATCTGCGAGGCGAATGTGCGCTCCTCGCCATGGCGACCTATCGCGTCCAACGTTTTCCCATCTCCTTCTTCTGGAAGCCTTCTCCGCAAAGTGGACACAAGAAGCGCTGCGCTGACTGTCGTGCACGCCAAGAAATGCGTCTCCACCAGGTCGCAACATCCATCGTATGGCTCCCCGACCCAGATCCGAACAATGGGTACGGGCTCCGGATCGAAGCCCCAACGTATCAAGCCATGAAAATGGCCTTTCACGGCTGGCTCCTAGCCCCGTCACAACATGAAACTCAAGCCTAACCCCTCTTGCCCGCCCTCCTCATCAGGCGGGCGCTTTCATTTTCTGGTAGGATACTCCCATGAATGACGCCCTCCTCTTGATCGACAAAGCCGCAGACTGGACATCACATGACGTAGTGAACCGTGTTCGGAAGATTTTTAATACCCGCCGCGTCGGCCATGCGGGCACGCTTGATCCATTTGCAACCGGATTGTTGATTCTTGGCGTTGGAACAGCAACAAAAGAGCTCACAGCGCTAGTCGGACTGGATAAAACGTACGAGGCAACAGCAATACTTGGGGCCACAACAACAACATTTGATACAGAGGGAGAGGTTATCCCAACAGACATGACAGGAAAAACGCCGCCAACAATTGAAGACATTGAACGAGCATTTGATCAATTTCGCGGCAGCTATACCCAGCTAGCCCCAATTTTCTCCGCAAAAAAGATCAAAGGAAAGAAGTTGTACGACCTGGCGCGTGCCGGGAAAGCGACCGAGGAGATGCGACCGAGCAAGCTGGTACAAATCAAAGAGCTCACAATCATCAACTATTCCTGGCCAGTTCTCCATTTTCGAGTGAATTGCTCCTCCGGAACCTATATCCGCTCACTTGCGGACGATATTGGCAGAGCTTTGGGCTGTGGCGCCTATCTCACCGCACTCCGACGTCTCAAAATTGGCGAATATGACGTGAAAGACGCCAAAACCATTGACCAGCTCAAACCTCTGGACGAACCCACTAAAAACTGATATTGTCGAAGCACCGACCCTTACTCCTAGCAGCTCTGGACGCGGATCTCATATTTGGTCGGTCTTCCTCTCGAATATAGTCAAAACCGTATTTCTGGTAGATATTCAGGCTTTTCACCCCTAGAAATGCACAACATCAGAAGAAGACCGTTCCCAAACCTCCTCGGAGGCCCTTCCGTCGTAGCCGAGCGAAATTTGTTATGTTAAATGCGTTGTTTGGTATCATTTTTGGAGGTTTTATCGGATATCTTATCAGCCGAGCGTTCGCGTCAGATAAAGCGAAGAAGATTCAACAGCAGATCGAAGAAGCAGAAGTGCAGGCAAAACGGATCGTTTCCGGGGCAGAAATGAAAGAGCAGGAACTCTTGCTCAAAGCCAAGGATAAAGCGATCAAAATCCTGGAAGAAGCACGCTTAGAGGAAAAGCGAGCAAGTGATGAGCTCAAGAAAGAACGGGTTCAGTTAGCCGAACGCGAAAACGATTTTGGAAAAAAACTCCTTGAGCTTGATGACCAGCGAAAAACACTAGAAACGAAGCTGGAAGCTGCAACGAACGCACAACTGGCGATCGAAGCCATCAAAGTCGAGGAAGGAAAAAAACTTGAACAGGTCAGCGGCATCACCAAAGAAGAAGCCCTTGATCGGATTTTGAAATTAGTTGAAGAACAACAACAAGATGCGATCGTTTCTCGAATGCGCAAACTTGATCAACAAGAAAGCGAAGAAATCGAACGAAAAGCAAAAAATATCTTAGGTGTTGCCATTCAGCGCCTCGCCTCTTCTACGGTTGCGGAAACAACCATCACGCACGTGGAGTTGCCGAATGACGAGATGAAAGGGCGCATCATTGGTCGTGAAGGTCGCAATATCAAAGCACTCGAATGGATGACAGGCTGTGAACTCATCATCGATGAAACGCCGAGCATGATCACAGTTTCCGGGTTCTCCCCTATTCGTCGTCAGGTTGCCAAGCGAACGATCGACAAACTCGTTGCAGACGGTCGCATCCACCCTGGACGCATTGAGGAACTATTCGATGAATCGAAACGCGAACTTGCATTAGACATTAAAAAAGCCGGTGAAGATGCACTGTTCCAACTCGGCATTTCTATGGCAGGCATTGATCCAAAACTGATCCAAATCTTGGGCCGATTAAAATATCGCACATCCTACGGCCAGAACGCTCTCATGCACTCCATGGAGGTTGCAAATATCGCCGCATTGCTTGCAGAAGAGCTGAAAGCTGACGTGACCGTCTGTCGAAAAGGTGGGCTATTCCACGATGTTGGCAAAGCCGTTGACCATGACATGCAAGGCTCTCACCCAGAACTTGGCTACCAGATCATGAAGAAATTCGGGTTCCCAGAGGAAATTTGCTACCAGTCCATTAGCCATCATGAAGACAAACCGCACACACTGGAAGGCGTCATTGTGAAAGCCGCTGATGCTATTTCCGGAGCACGA
>CAZNPI010000096.1:0-3036 GCA_964575015.1 uncultured Gammaproteobacteria bacterium | reverse complement strand
AAGAACGCTGCAGAGAGCTGTGTTAAAAGATTTCCAAATGCGGCACCGGTCTTCACGATGTCATCCAATTTACAATCTACACATGCCATGCACTCGGGACTAAGACCTGAAAGATTCAACTGACCGATACCCGGTGCCTTTTTCGATACCTTACTCACATCGCATTTTACCGGTGGTTTTGCTGCAACAGCAGCCTTGCCAGCAATCGGTGCAGGCGTACAACAGATCCTATCAACCAAACCTCCGGCAACAGTGCCACAGTCCTGTTGACCATTCTCATTCGGATTATTACCAAAACACTTCGACATACACAAACCACCCAAAGCATCACACTGAGGATGCTCCTCCGGAGTTGGGATCGGCAATCCAGAATCCTGTGTACAGCATTTCTGATCCAAGCCCATCCATTTCTCACAATCCTGGACACCGCTACTAGATCCAAACTGCCCAGAACAGCTCACCTGACAGTTGCCTTTCAAGGCATCACACAGCGGACCTGCATGAACAGGTTTTATGACAAAAAAGAAACTAGCAAAAAATACACCCAAGAACAGCAGGCTAGAAAAATCCAACAAAATAGTTTTTCTCATTTTCATAATTATCTCAAAATCATGCTCTGACTAATCTTTTCGGATGCATCTGCTGCCAACTGACTAATCTCTTCTGGGCCAAGGGCGAGCGATTGCTCAATCAGTACGCTCAATGCATCATCCGCTGCCTTTGAATCTGCACCACGATACCATGATTGCGCTGTAAGGACCTGCGAGGCAAAAACGCCGATATCTTCACTTTCAAGCTGTGCACCAAGTTGCGATCGCAATGCTGCCGGGCGTTTTGCGAGGTCAAGGAATTTCTGCGATTCTTCCGGCGTTCGCATAAAGTTCAAGAAATTCCAAGCAATATCTGGAATTTTTGTTTTCTTTGAGACCGTCCATGCCCAGTAGTTTCCAAAATTCACGACTGGATTACCAGTAATCTGAGGTAATTTTGCAATTGTTAAATTTAACTTTGGAGCTCTTGCCTTAATTGTCGGCAAATCATAGGAATAGCCGAAATAAAACGCGACCTTCCCCTGCACAAACGCATCGAGCGAACTTGGTTGTTTTGCATTCCAGGAATACACCTCTTTCCCCGGATTTGCGAAGTCTGTGTAAAACGACAATGCCTGATACGCAGGAGGAATATCACGAATTCCATTCAATGCAGGTGGAATCTGTGTAAACGTTGGATCACCGGATTCATTCGTCATTACCGCTCCGTTCTGCATCATCAACACGGACAAGATATCTGGCGCTCGAACAACGTTATAGCCAGTTCCAAGTGCTGCTCCGGATTGAATAATGTCACCCTGCGCATTTGTTTTCACTAGCTTCTTTACCGCTGTCTGAAAATCTTCCCATGTCTCTGGAATCGTAGAAATTCCCGCGGCATTCAACAAATCTTTGTTCACATACATGCCCAATGTATCCACAGAAAGCGGAATGCCGACAACCCGATCCTGTACGTCGGTTTTATCAGCCACAGTTGAAACATTTACGCTTCGAATAAAGTCTTTTGCAACAACATCAGGATAATCCGCCTTATATTTTCGCACTGTCACTGTTGGCGTTGTTGCGACCTGATATCCCGGTTGTGGATTTACCGTCCCGATCATGACCTGCTCTGCAACTTTTGTGTTTAACGGCATTGGTAAAATCTTTGGCATGTACTTCCCCACCCAAGTGTTATGGATCAAAAAGACATCAGGACCACGATCCTCTGCCAACGCATTCAAAAGCTGATTTTCATACTCTTCCAAACGGAACCGACGATAATTAATCGTTACAAATGGATGCGCTCTTCGATAATCCGTAATGATCGGATCATACACATCAACATCATCGATCGCGGACCAGATATTTAGCTCAACTTTTTTTGAGGCATCAGCAGTTGCCTGATCTGGACCCTTCGTACAACCAGCACCTACAACAGAGAGAAGCAGGATTGTTGTAAGGAAACGCGACCCGATGTGTTTGAATGTTTTTCCGAAGAGCATAAGAATATCCCTAGTTTACCTCGATATCATTTTTTTCACGAGCGCCCTTGTTTCCTTGACCATGTCAGGGCGTGAAAGTGCAAGTTCTAAATTTGCTTTAAGCCATCCAATCTTTGATCCTGTGTCGTGATATTCCCCATCAATTTCACACCCATAAATCGGTCGATACGCCATCATCTGCTGAATAGCATCCAACAGAACATATTCACCACCATGACCTGGTTTTAATGCGCGAATATACGAAAAAATATCTGGAGTCAAAATATACCCCGCGGCTGCAGCAAGATGAGAAGGAGCCTGTTTCGGTTCTGGCTTTTCAACAACTCCTTTTAACTGATACACCCGCTTCTCCACCTGAGCAGCCGGGTCAATAACGCCGTAACGTGATGTATCTTTTGCATCAATCTTGATCACACCAAGCACTGGATCCTGATATTTTTCATACACAGAGATCATCTGCTTTAATCGTGGCGTTTTTCCGGTATACACGTCATCTCCCCACACCACAGCAAACGGCTCATCGCCAATTAAATGCGCGGCATTCAGCACCGGCGTTGCGTTTCCGTATGGTCCTTTTTGTCGGACATAAATAAAATTCGCCATCGTGCTGATACGGCGAATATTTTCTAACAAATCTGTTTTTCCCTGACGTTCAAGCCAAGCTTCCAGCACCTGATTATCATCAAAATGATCTTCGACCGGTCGTTTTGTATGACTTGTCACCAAAATAATATCAGTGATCCCAGAAGCAACCGCTTCTTCCACAACATACTGAATAACCGGCTTATCGATTAACGGCAACATTTCCTTTGGCATTGCCTTCGTAAAGGGAAGGAAACGCGTACCAAGACCAGCAACCGGGATAATAACTTTTCGGACAGTTTGAGGCATATGTCAGCAGTATACCGACAAATCCGCCTCAGTACACATCCAGCCTATGCTCCAACTCTGAAATAACAAACGTCGCCATCTTGCATAACATAATCCTTCCCTTCAACACG
>CAZNPI010000095.1:0-3067 GCA_964575015.1 uncultured Gammaproteobacteria bacterium | reverse complement strand
AGCTGCGCACAAAAGAAGAGCTGGCAAAACAAGCACCTGCCCCAAAGGCAACGCCGGCTTCTGAATTGCGCTTTAATGTTCCGGTAGAAGAGGGGGCGGATGATGTTGAGGTGATCGAGATTGATGAAGGAGATGTTGATCAGGTGATTGCAAGTCAACCACCGTTAACAAAAGCGTTCTATCGAATTGGTGAATTTTTCGGCAATCTAAAACATCGATTGCTTCAACCGGGTCAGCCGATTCCACCACCAAAGGTTCCTCCGCAGTTTTTTCAATCAAAAAATGTTGCTCCACCTGCTTCTCCTGCGCCTGTAAAATCTGCAAAGCCTGGAGTAAGCATCGCACCCTTTCAAAAGGTGCCGCGTCGTGTTCGGGTGATCACTCGCATCAGAAAACCGGTCCGTGTTAGTTTTGTCACGGATGATGATATTCGGTTGATGCATATTGATGTTCCAAAGCGTCGATTTACATTAATCGCTTCAGCGCTCTTCTTTACGATTTTATTGGGTGGTGGATGGTATGTATTGTCACTGCAGGTGAATGCGGCAAATGCCGAGCTCGCAAAAGCAGATGGTCAGCTTGCAGAGGTACGTCGACAAATTCAGGAAAAGCAGACGAGTTGGATGTTGTTTCAAGATTTGGAGCCGCAGTTGAAGGCCTTGAGCACATTGTTGGATCAGCACATTTCACCAAATAAATTATTTGATGAAATTGAACGAACGACATTGCCGACGGTCTATTATCAGTCCATGAGTTTAACGCCTGATCATCATGTGACCTTGGTTACGGTTGCTGATTCATTCGAGTCTGCTGCAGGTCAGGTTGCTGCATTTCAATCTGCATCATTTGTAAAAAAGGTGGAAGCCTCTGGATATGCGGCAACGTATGAGACAACGGATACGAACAAGCCTTCGCGAGTGGAATTTCAATTACAGTTAACGCTTTCTGATACGGCATTGATTGGATTGCTGCCGATCGCATCAGCTGGTACGAACTAATATGCCTGAACCTTCTTCGATCACACCTCCTGCGGCTCCGGTTCCTCCGGCTATTTCGCATACGCCTCCCACGCTATCAGCAGGTGTTCGTTTTTTTAGTGAATATTACGCAGTATCGTTTTTGTTCATCATTGTTGCCTTTATTGGCGGTGCATTCCTTGTATTGCGTCCGATGATTGAAACGATTAAGGAGACGAATGCGCAAACAACATCTCGATTACTTACGATTGATCAAGAGCGTGTGTATGTCGCTAGCTTAGATCAGTCTGTTGCCGCAGCACAATCAATTCCATCCGCAACGCTTGATCAAGTGAATCGCGCATTGCCACATGATCCAAGAACTCCGGAGTTATTGGTGCAATTCGGTGCAGCTGCAGCTCGAAATCAGTTACGGATTGATAGCATTGGGTTCAACGTGACGCGGAGTAGTTCTGCGGGTGCAGAGTCGAAAACATCAGTCACGAATTTGATTGCCCCGTTAGACATCACCTTAGCTATTCATGCGCATAATTATTTCGACATGAAGCGGTTTTTAACGGATATTGAAACGAGCTTACGGCTGATTGATGTGACGGGCATGACGACCAGTGGCGTTGGAACGGATTTAACATACACGCTACAGCTTCGAACGTATTCGTTTGTCCCACCGGCACGAGGTGCGACAGCCATTCCTAAAACGCCATGATTACTTCTCCTGGAACGTCGCCCATGCTTTCGCGCATCCTGATGGTGCTCGGTGGATTTTGTATCATCGCTTTAACCTATTGGTTCATCCAAACAAGTTTATCTCCAGTCCCTGTTCCGCCGGCTCCTCCAAAGCGTGGTACGGTTCAGTTTAATACAAAATTGGATGTTTCAAAGAACGAAACATTTTTCCATCTTCGTGATATGGGACCAACTGAAGTTCGGCCGACAAACCTGGGTCGACCAAATCCATTTATTCCGGCCCCGGTTGAAGTCCCGGTGGTCGTAGCGACGACGACGGTTATTGCAACATCAACGCCATAATATGGATGAACAACTTATTGGGCTTTTACTGCAGAAGAAGCTGATCGACGATAAAACAGCCGCAATTATTCGCGATCTGTTGACGAGGGGAAAAACACTAGAGCAAGCAGTTGCAGGTGGAAAATATGTCAGTGATCAGGAATTTGCTAAGGCACGAGCAGAAGCGTTGAGTTTGCCATACGTTGATTTAACGGAGCGTATTATCCCGAAAGAAACGCTTGAGCTTATTCCTATCTCTACCATGGAAACGTATCAGGCGGTTCCAACATCATTTGATGGAACAACGCTTGAAGTCGCGCTGCTTGATCCGAAAGACTATCGAGCTGTTGAGGCTTTAGAGTTTTTAGCAACAGAACGTGGATGGAAGTTGCAATATGTTGTTGCTTCCGCAGCGCAGATTTTGAGCTTGTTAAAAAAGATTAAAGGGCTTGGAACAGAGGTTGCGACGGCATTAGCACAGGCGAAAGGAAAGTTTGAAAAACGAACGGGAAAAGATGAAGATGTCGGCCAATTGGAAGAGGTGATTAAGGGCGCCCCAGTTTCTCGAATGGTGGCAATTATTATGCGTCACGCGGTTGAAGGCGGTGCTTCTGATATTCACATCGAACCTATTGGTGGTGAATCTCGTGTCAGATATCGAATTGATGGTGTTCTTCGTACTTCATTAGCATTGCCGTTATACGTCCACCCAGCAATTGTTTCTCGTATCAAAGTGTTGGCAAATTTAAAAATTGATGAAACGCGCGTTCCTCAGGATGGTCGTATCACGCAAGAAATTTCAGGAAAGAAAATTGATTTTCGTGTTTCTACGCTTCCGGTGGTTGATAACGAAAAGGTGGTGATGCGTGTGTTGGATACATCTGTTGGCGCGCCAACGTTGGAGCAACTTGGATATCGCAAGGAGCATGTAGACATGATTCGAGAGCAGATCAAGCGTCCGTACGGAATGTTCCTCGTGACCGGTCCAACAGGTTCAGGAAAATCAACGACGTTGTTTGCAATTTTGAGTATGTTGAATGCAGAAGGTGTGAATATCTCCACACTCGAAGATCCGGTTGAAT
>CAZNPI010000094.1:0-3162 GCA_964575015.1 uncultured Gammaproteobacteria bacterium | reverse complement strand
CACAAAATGACCATTTTGTCAACCCTGCATCCTCACTGCTAACGCCACCCGATCACGTCGAATTCCTTGATTTCTATCGATTTGTTTTAACAATGCATGTAAATCTCTTACGTGATGCATCTGATCTAGTGCATCTTGGCTATGTTGCGCCTGTACCGTTGCATGCCATCGCTCAGCTTCTTTTGTAGCCTCCCGAATAATACCGATCATCTGCTCCGGAGAGAGCTTTTCCATACGGATTGGCTCCTCAACAAACTCATCGGTCGTAGCGATGTTGGTCTCGCTTTCAATATCTGGTTGGTTGCAATGATCAGAGCTACAGCACTGAGCTGATACACAGGACGTACGTGGTTTGCGGTATGCCTCACGCAATGCAATTTCTGAACGTACAATTTCTGCACGTGCTACCGGATGATCTGCATGGATTGGCCCGCCCTCCCCTGCACGATCTTGCCACTCCCCCAACTCACGCTCTAACTGCTGCCGCGACTTTACCGCCGTCTCTAGTCTTCGTGTCAGTTGTTTTAATTCATCCTGTGCTTGCGCGAGGCTTTCTGACTCTGTTTCAATTTCCGCATCACTCATTCCATGAAGACGCTCGGCCATTTCTCGAACACGAACATCATATACTTGAAATAAACCTTCGAGATTTTGCGCAATCGCACGCTGTTCCTGCTCCAAAACACCTCGAAGACGCAGCGCATCTTCAGACGATTCACACGTCAGGCCACGAGAGCGCGACGGTAAACACCATCGTTTTAAAGCAGACAACCAAGTCATGCGAACAGTATAGCAAACTTTCGCCGCGTATGAATGAACACTCTATTTCTTCACCGGTGCTGGTGTCTCCTTAATCGGTTCAGGTAAAGCCTGAATCTTTGGTGCAGTTGATTGACTCTTTGCTTTAATCAGTTGCGCAATTCTATCGGCCACCGCCTTTGCATCATCATCATTTGTTGTTTGAATAGCTTTTAACTGTGCAATTGCATCATCATACCTTCCTTTTTCTTCATAGATAGACGCTACATACCAGCGCGCATTCGAATACATCGGCTGGATAGCGATAATGCGCTCAAACATATTCATGGAACGCTCCTTCTGGAGATCTCGATAATATAAAATCGCCAGCTCAAACCCAACACCAACGTTTTTTGGCTCAATGGTCAAAACCTGCTCAAACTTTTGAATCGCATCTTTTATGCGTCCCTGCCGTTCATACACCAATGCCATTGCATAATGTGCCGGAGCATAGTCAGACTTTGCTTGTATAGCCTGATTTAATGATTGTGCCGCCTTCTCCAATTCCATGGTTACCTGCGCCTGCGCATCCTTTTTGACCACAGCATCTTTAGACTGCACTAATAGCTGTTTTGCATCTGCACGAACCACGTGAATCTTTCCTATTTCCGTATAAAATACCGGATTATTTGGTTCCCGCATCAAGGCCTCAGTAAACATCTGAATCGCCTGATCGTCAGCGCCCTGACTTGCAGAAGAAAGCGCCTGCAAAATATATGCAGAACTTGCCCAGTTTTCAACATTAGCAGGCGCCAACTGAACCGCCTTTGAGGAGGCATTCAGCGCTGCGGCAATCATCGCATTTAATTGAACGTCACGATCAGATCCTGCAGGTAAACCCAATATCTGAGCTGCTTTCAACATGTATGCTTGTGCAAGATTACGTTGCACAAGATCTGACCATGGATTGAGTTTTATACTCGTTTCTAGTGAACTCAATACATCTGATATTGGCCGCTGTACAGTAAATCCCGTAATAGCTTCAGACGCTTTAGCTTCTGCAACAGCACGCTGCACAACGAGCCAAGACAGTGAAATAGAACCGACTAAGACACCAAGAAATACAAGAGACAATGTGGCCGCACGACCAATGGATCGTCGCGACTCCCATACAACGCTTCGCTTCTCAATCACAGCAACTGCACAACCAAATAAAGCAGCAACACCAACAAAAACGCTGAGGGACATGTTGATGAGACAGGACAAAACACTCACAAGAATAAGTGCAGCAAACACAACAACACCCATACCCCATTCATCATTCATTTCTGCTTTTACAACCTGGAGCGCCGATCGAATCATGATAGACAAGAAAAAAACAACCCACAACGTAAACCCAACAAGACCCATCGTCGCGACCGCTGTTAATGCCGTTGAAACCGCCTGCTCAAACCGAACAGTCCAATACGGTGAAAGATTTACGGCAATTGAACGATATTTTGCATAATCAAAAACCCATGTTCCTGGCCCTGATCCAAAAAATGGATGCGTTTGAAGTTCCTGTTTCGCGATATCTACAGACGCTTGAAACGACGGAGATACTTCAGACGAGATATTCAAGTGCAATGGAATCGGAAGAAACAAAAACACTGCAGAGATCAAAATGATAAAGGCCGGAAGAACAAGCTGAGATGACCGCTGCATCGGTGCACGTCGAACTACTCGCGGTAAGACGAGCGCTAAGCAGCCAATGATAAGCGCGATCCAAATCGACCAAACATTTACAGCCAACAGACACAATAAGGCAATACTACCAGCAATCCAGTATAAAATATTCAACAATTTGCTACTTCGTCCTCCATATATAATCATTCCAACAGACAAAATCAGTGCAATTGCTTCATAAGCCGCCAACGCATTAATTGGTCCGACCACTGAAAATCCAGGCGCAGATGTAAACGCACCTAAAAATCCTAGTGGATGAACACCGAAAAATTGAAGCAATGACAAGACTCCAACAACCGATGAAGACGCCAATGCAATCGAGATACCACGCGTTATTTTTTCTACAGATGTTGCAGATAAACTAACAAGCCCATACACGACCGCTACTGCGCAAACCGTTGAAAAAGCCCACTGTATTTGGCCAGCTCTCCCCACAAAAGAAACGTATCGATCAAGGGAAAGAAAACTTGAAACTCCGTACCCAATCAATGAGATAGCAACAACAAGATGCGCCAAAGATCGATGAATCACGAGTCGTTGCTGACACAGTGCTTGCCCAAACCATGCAATAAGTGCAATGATCGCGATCGAAATTAAGACCGTTTGTTTTGGTGTATCAACTGGTTCAATAGACCAAGAAGAAACAACGAGCGGGATAAGAAAAAGAATAACCGCTATGCATCCGTCAACGACCCAACC
>CAZNPI010000093.1:0-3173 GCA_964575015.1 uncultured Gammaproteobacteria bacterium | reverse complement strand
CTACAGATTGCACCAACATGGCTCAAAGGACTGCTGCCAAAAATGCCAAAGTCTATTGCAAATCGTGTTTTAGATGCAGAAGGAAAATCATCTCCATTAATGCCGATAATTCTTGGTGCCGCAACATTCTTTCTTCCGTGTGGTTTTACCCAAGCGCTGCAACTCTACGCCCTAACAACCGGAAGTTTCACCACTGCCGCGCTTTCCCTTGGTGTATTTGCCCTTGGAACAGCTCCGGCATTACTCGCGCTTGGCTGGGCATCTAGCTCACTCAAAGGAAAAGCTGGCACATTCTTTTTCAAGTTCTCCGGCGCACTTGTGATCATTCTTGGTCTGTGGAATGTCCAAAACAGTCTTGCTGTCGCAGGTTTCACCATCAAATCATCTCCTCCTGCCGTCGCATCAGGCCCCACAAACTTCACACCTGCCACAGCGCCGACAACCGGCGGCGTACAGACGATCAAAATGGCGGTCACACAATACGGATATGAACCAAGCCATTTCACGATCCGCGCAGGAGTTCCGGTACGCTGGGAAATTGATGCAACAAATGGTGGCGGATGCGGGAGCGTTCTCGTATCACGTCAACTCGGTATTCAAAAACTTCTCGGAACAAATCCTTCAACCATCATTGAATTTACTCCTTCCGTAACCGGAGAAGTTCCGTTCAGCTGTTCCATGGGCATGTACCGTGGCAGCTTTACGATTCTCCCTGCTGTCTAACCATATGATCATCACCACACTCCGTATTACCGGTTTACATTGCGTATCATGCAAAGCACTCATTGAAGACGTTGTACAAGACATCCCGGGAGTCACCTCAGCTGTTGTTGATCTTGAAAAAATGACCGCAACAATTGAACACGAAGACAGCGTTCTGCCGGAAACCTTACGCCAGGAAATAGAAAATCTTGGAGATTATAAAGCATCAATCATATGATCAATGGAGAAAAACGAGAGAGTTTTTTGCTGTACGGCATGCACTGCGCAAGCTGTGCCAATATCATTGAACGCAAGCTCAAAAAACTTCCAGGCGTGAAAGAAGCACACGTGAACTATGGTGCTGAAAAAGCACGCGTCATCTTTGATACCGCCGTCGTGAACGAAGATGTCATCATGACAACGGAGAAAGATGCTGGGTATCGCGCGGAGGTTGCAAATGAAAACGATTCAAAAGCGGAACGAGAAAAGCGTGAACAGGAGATTCGATCATATCGCAATCAGTTTCTGGTCGGCCTTGCATTCAGCGTGCCCCTCCTCTATTTCATGTTGCTCGACTTCATTCCCCTGCTTCCATTTCGGGAACTCCTTTTCCCATGCATGGGATTTGCATCACTCCTCCTCGCGCTCCCGGTCCAATTCATTCTTGGTGCAGGATTCTACAAAGGCGCATGGTCCAGCTTGAAGATGAAAACGTTCGGCATGGACAGCTTAATCGCAATTGGCACAAGTACTGCGATTTTCTATAGCCTCTTTGAGTTCATTCGCTATGTCGTCGCATCCGGCTCGATCCTTGCACCAATGGGCGCAAAAATTCCTGACCTCTACTTCGAAATCAGCGTTCTTCTCATCACGTTCATACTCATGGGCAAGTGGCTAGAAGCACGAGCAAAAGGAAAAACAAGTGACGCGATCAAGAAATTGATGGGACTCCAAGCAAAAACCGCCCGCGTTAAACGTGGTGAGCTCATCTCCGATATTCCGCTTGATCAGGTTGCGCATGATGACATTGTGATTGTCCGTCCTGGTGAAAAGATACCGGTTGATGGAATTATCCTCTCCGGGAGTTCTGCTGTTGATGAATCCATGATTACAGGTGAAAGTATTCCGGTTGAAAAAAGCGCTGGTGATTCGGTCATTGGTTCAACGATCAACAAGAACGGAAGCTTTGAATTTACGGCAACAAAGATTGGATCAGAAACAGTGCTTGCTCAGATTATTCGTCTGATCGAAGACGCGCAAGGATCAAAGGCGCCAATCCAAGGATACGCGGATCGCATTGCTGCGTGGTTCGTACCGGCTGTGATCGGTGTAGCGGCTCTCACATTCATCATCTGGTTCTTTTTCCTAAATGCGCCACTCTCCTCTGCCCTCCTCGCCTTCGTTTCCGTCATCGTGATCGCCTGTCCTTGTGCCCTCGGTCTCGGAACACCAACGGCTGTGATGGTTGGAACGGGTCGCGGTGCCGAACTTGGGATATTGATCAAAGGCGGTGAACCTCTGGAAGCAACATCTCATGTGAATGCTGTTGTGTTTGATAAAACCGGGACGCTCACAAAGGGAAAACCAGAAGTAACGGATGTTGTGAAACTTTCAGACATGAAAGAAGCAGAAATCGTACTGATTGCCGGAAGCCTGGAAAAAACCTCAGAGCATCCATTAGCTGAAAGTATTTGCGAATATGCAAAACAGCAGAATGCGACGCTCAAACAGACCACAAACTTTCGCGCTGTTCCAGGCCATGGCGTTATCGCGATGGTTGATGGTGTTGAATATCATCTCGGAAATCGAAAACTGATGGCGCAATTGAATCATGATCTGAAAAATGCAGAGGCAAGACTGCAGAGCCTCGAGGAAAATGGAAAAACGGCCATGATCCTTGCATCAAAAGACACTGTCCTCGGAATTATCGCTGCCGCTGACGTGTTGAAAGAAACGTCCGTGGAAGCCGTGAAGCAATTGATGAAGATGAACGTTCAAGTCTACATGCTAACCGGCGATAATCAGCGAACAGCGAATGCGATCGCAAAACAAGCTGGCATCACAAATGTTTTAGCAGAAGTGTTGCCACAGGATAAAGCGAATGAGATCAAAAAAATTCAAAAAACCGGATTGCGTGTTGCCATGGTCGGCGATGGAATCAACGATAGCCCAGCCCTCGCGCAAGCTGATGTCGGAATTGCGATGGGAAGCGGAACGGACGTTGCCATGGAAGCCGGTGGACTCGTGATCATCAAAAATGCTTTGCGAGACGTGATCAACGCGATCAAGTTGAGCAAAAAGACGATGGAGAAAATCAGACAAAACTTATTCTTCGCCCTCTTCTACAACGTTGCTGGCATTCCAATTGCCGCCGGTGCATTTACCGGACTCGGCATCGTCCTCCGACCAGAACTTGCCGGACTTTCAATGGCACTGAGTTCAGTATCTGTTGTGATGAATTCACTCTTACT
>CAZNPI010000092.1:0-3264 GCA_964575015.1 uncultured Gammaproteobacteria bacterium | reverse complement strand
CACATCTTCATCAAACTTTTTTCTATCACCTAATCCGATCAATGCAATTTTTTTTGCCTTCGTCTTTCCAAGCGTTGGAATAACTAAAACCTGACCCAAGACACCATCATACTCATCGTTCTCAATCAGGACACCAAGCTCCCCCTCAAGAAGCAAGTCCATTGAAGCTACAGCTCCATTTAATCGCTTTGTTTGCTGAAAAACTCCAAATACCAACAGATCACAATGCATCAACAATGGGTCTTTTTGAGCAACGTCGATTTTCATATAGCCCAACCTTAAACAAAAAGCGCCACGGGGACAAGCCGGGGCGCGAGAGACTACCAATTGACGGATTTGAGACGCTTTGAAAGGGCGCTAGCCAAGTCTTGCGGCATAACTGCATCAAGAGACGTCTCATGAAGCAGACCGGATGCATCAGGACGAAGAAGAACATGAACGTCCTTTCTTTCGAGCACGATCAACACACGGTGTTCTCTCGCCCAACTTAGCAACTTCTGATCTGGGTTAAAGCAAATCGGCACACCAACTTCTTTGAGCATCAAGATGTCGCCAGACGTATCTCCGATAGCAACCGAATCTTGAAGCGCACAGCGATTCCGTTTTGCGATGATACAGCATGCGTTCCCTTTTTCAACGCACCACTCCTTTGGAGGATCCCAGGTATACGCACCGTCCACTTCAGGCCACTCTGTGCCAAGAAAATCCGTCACACCCAATGTTGGCGCAAGGATCCTCACGACCTCTGTAGGCGTACCCGTAATCATGGCCGTCACCATTCCAATGTCTTGCGCGGCAAGGATGAGCTGACGAGGAAACACATGGAGATGATTCCCGTATCGCTCCACCACGCGTCGAGCAACGACCTGCACATCCGCAACCGCAACACCCTTCATGTGCTTATTGGACTTGAATGACTTCAGAAGCGCTTCTACGTATGCACTAAATGGACCCGTCCGCTCAATCCATGCTCTGCGGGGGCCTTCTGCAGCAGTAAGAACGATGCGCGGCAACAGACCCTCATAAACCAACTCAGTAATAAACAGCACCCAAAGCTGACCTCGAACCAGAGTGCCATCAATATCAACGAAACACACACCCCTTCTTCTAGATCGTTTTCTTTTCTGCTTCATGATCACCCTCCTGTAAAGGACGGCTGAAGCTAACCAAACATCAACAACACTGTCAACGCGCGAGCTGCGCATCAATCAATTGTTTCAACGCATCGTACGTAGGCACTCCTTCAATAAGACTCGCATTCACTAATGTTGTTGGGGTGCTCCTGATTCCAAGCTGCTCACCTTGCTTGCGATCGCTATCAACGGTTGTCGCGATGTCTGGATTCGAAAGACAGCTTGCAAAAACCACATGATCCAATCCAAGCGCATCCGCTTGACGCAAGAGATCGTCATGAGTCAATTGTTGCTGATGAGCCATCAGGCCATCTGTATACGCAAAATAAGATTTCTGAATTCCGGCGCACACAGCAGCAACCGCCGCCTCATGTGCATACAGATGAATTTCGGTGAGAGGATACATGCGCTGCACATATCGAATACGTCCTGCATACTCTTCACGAATACGCTTCATAATTGGGTGCAGCTCTCCACAAGAAGGACATTGAAAATCTAAAAATTCAACAATCGTTACCGTTGATGTTGCCGGACCTTCGACTGGCATACCAGTCGGAACCAAAACTGCCATCTGTGCAGCAGTCAATGTTGGAGCGATAGATGGCGCCTTTCGTGATTCACCGTTTACCCATAACGCACGTAGCCCCAACGCGCCAATAACGATCGCGATAGCGAATGAAACAAATAACCGCTTCAGCATATGAATTGACTCTTCTGCGTTCAATCGCTCACGTGGAATAAAGAACGCGCAAATCAACACAAGTACGGTTGCAAGCGCAGATATTAAACACCACATGCAAAATGCTTTAATGTCGAGTAGCTCTACCAACGTTAACTGCCCGGATTCAAACACACCAATGATTGCAAGAGCTAAAATCGCACGGTCAACGTGCACCCATTGCCACCGTGGCCATGCTGCGCGAATTGCCATCAAGAAAATAATAGCAAGATAAAAAATCACTCCAAAAATTGGACGCGGAATACCATAGATGTAGGCCCACGCGGATGCACGCACCGCATCACATCCGGAAACGATTCCACACACGATGGGACCACCGGAAACATACACAACCAATAAATAGATCGAAGCAAACAGTCCAAGAAGAGCGGACCAAAAGAGGCACTGTTGAATGCGACGAAAAACGGGGATCGAAACGGATATAAATGGCTTCATACGCAGGACTACGTTTTACCACTACATGCCGTGGTTGACCAGAGTCCACGCTTAGCTGCTTGCGCCTCGGCCTGTAATAGTTTTAATGCTGTTTTTCTTGATGGCGTTAAGCATCAAGAAAGACACGCATACGCAGACCCTCCTTGTACCACCAGCGCATTCACACCTGCACCATCTTCCAAAAAAAGATTCCGTAAGAGACGACCGTATTTATCCCGCTCATCTGCCATTGGATCACTTTCAAGACGCACACGTTTTCCATCAACAAGCTGGTGCATATGTGCAGACGCTTCTTTTCCGAAACACTCAACAGGCTTGCGAGGATCAACGACCTCAGGCGTATTGATTCCCAATAATCGAATCTTTTCATCAGAAGCCTTTCCATCCAATCGAACAAAAAGTGTATCACCATCAATAACACGAACGATCTGAGCATTCGTAGAAGTCGAAACAGCTTGAGCCGCAATGGTCGAACTGACAGACTGAACAGAAACAGTATTTTCAACGATCTCAGTGATTCTTGGATCAACACCACGCAACGCTTCCGAACGCCCATGAAATGCATAGGTGAGGAGCGGCATCAACACAACAAATACAAGAAAAGAAAAATTTCGTTTTGTCATACATTCATCGCTATCTTGTAGGTTACGTGAAAAAGAGATAAATTGATAGATATGAAACGACGATCATCTGAAATGCCAGCCCCCCGCGAACCGGCACCAACATCTCCGCATGAGACAACGATTCTTGCCGCAGAACTAGGGTCAAACGTCCCAACAATCGATCTGCATGGTGACTCCATCGATGATGCTATCTACAAACTCGGAAATTTCATCTACAGTAATCACCCTTCCGGAACTGAGGTTTTAAAAATCGTTCACGGCAGAGGCACGCAAAAACTCCACGATGCGCTTCATAGATGGCTCAAGACTCAACCAGATGTCCTCTACTTCAGAG
>CAZNPI010000091.1:875-3283 GCA_964575015.1 uncultured Gammaproteobacteria bacterium | reverse complement strand
CCAAGCAAGTGCACTAGACCGCTATGCGACCTCTCCAATTCAGTTGTCTTTTGCCCCGGTATCGTATAGGAAAGCCGTTCATTGGGCAAGCCTTGGGCTGTTGATCGATTTTTTGGTTTTATCTGAAGCGTCTCGACAGTTCCAAGGAACCTCTATATGCTAGGGCTATACCCGTGTTTTCGGGGCAATTTGCGTATGCAAGATAAAATCATCATCAAAGGTGCTCGCGAGCATAATCTCAAGAATATTTCGTTGGAACTCCCTCGAAATAAGATGATTGTGTTTACCGGCGTTTCAGGCTCTGGGAAGTCCTCCTTAGCGTTCGACACGATCTTTGCCGAAGGTCAGCGTCGGTATGTGGAGTCTCTTTCTGCGTACGCCCGCCAATTTTTGGGGCAAATGGACAAGCCGGATGTAGATGAAATCGAAGGTTTGTCGCCAGCTATTTCCATTGACCAAAAAGCTCATAGTGCTAATCCGCGATCAACGGTCGCGACGATTACGGAAATCTACGACTACCTCCGCGTTCTTTATGCCCGTATTGGTCATCCCCATTGTCCGATTGATGGTGAGCCAATTCGCAAGATGACAATTGATGAAATTGTCGATGTTGTTTTAGATCGAACGGTTGCCATTCATACGGACCCGGTGTTGATTAAAAAAACAGCGTCCAAGAAAAATACATTCAGTAATGAGATTGTGATTCTTGCACCGATCGTTCGTGGACGAAAAGGGGAATATCATCAATTGTTGCAAGATCTGTATCAGGCTGGATTTTTGGAAATTCGATTGGATGGTCAATGGCACTCGCTTCGCAAACCGATAGATCTCACGCGGTATCAACAGCATACGATTGAACTCGTTGTTGATCGCGTGCCGTTAGCATGGCCAGTGGAGAATAACAAAGGCCTTCGTTCACGCGTGAGTGAGGCGGTTGAAGCTGCCCTTGATCGCGGAAAGGATACGGTGATCGCTATTTTAGATGACGGTTCGGAGCATCTCATGTCTTCAAAATTTTCCTGTCCAACGCACGATTTTGCATTTCCAGAAATTGAACCACGTCTGTTCTCATTCAACTCACCATACGGTGCCTGTCAGTCGTGTAATGGTCTTGGGACAAAAGAAATTTTTTCAGAAGAGCTGTGCGATGCCTGTCATGGTGATCGATTGCGCACAGAAGCATTGAATGTATTGATCGGAAAAAAGAGCATCGTTGAAGTAACCTCAATGACGATTAATGCGGCGTTGGATCATCTTCAGCATCTGAAAATGACAAAGAATGAAGCTGCGATTGCGGAGCCGCTCATGAAAGAAATTTTTGCGCGTCTTCAGTTTTTGCTTGATGTCGGGTTGCACTATTTGACGTTGAATCGTATGGCTGGCTCATTGTCTGGTGGAGA
Source organism: uncultured Gammaproteobacteria bacterium (assembly GCA_964575015.1). GTDB lineage: Bacteria > Patescibacteriota > Patescibacteriia > 2-12-FULL-60-25 > 2-12-FULL-60-25 > JAGOQX01. The sequence goes on along the minus strand of CAZNPI010000091.1, from coordinate 1,883 downwards.
AGCGCAGCGCATTCGTTTAGCCTCACAGATTGGTTCACGTATCGTTGGTGCGTTGTATGTTCTGGATGAACCGACGATTGGGTTGCATCAGCGTGACAATGCAAAGCTCGTGCAGACATTGGAGAAATTACGAGATGCAGGAAATACGATCATCGTTGTTGAGCATGACGAAGACACGATCTCTGCCGCAGATTATCTCGTTGATATTGGTCCTGGTGCGGGTCGTCATGGTGGGGAGGTTGTTGCGGCCGGTTCGATGCCACAGATTTTGCAGAACAAAGACAGTCGAACGTGCGGATATCTACGCGGTGATTTAGCGATTCCTCAGCATTCAGCTCGAACAGATGCGTCAACGTTTATCACAATCAAAAAAGCGGCAGAGAATAATTTGAAAAACATCACGGTTAAGATTCCGTTGAAGCGATTTGTTTGTATCACAGGTGTCTCAGGGTCGGGTAAATCAACGCTCCTCATTGATGTTTTGTATCGCGCCATGGCGCAGCGCTTGAACGGTTCAATGGCAAAACCAGGAAAGCACGGATCAATTGAAGGTATTGATTGGGTTGATAAAGTTGTTGATGTTGATCAATCTGCCATCGGTCGCACGCCACGCTCAAATCCGGCAACATATACCGGTATCTGGGATCATGTCCGAGAGCTATTCTCCTTGACGGCAGAGGCTCGAATGCGTGGCTATAAAGTCGGACGATTCTCATTCAATGTCCCAGGTGGCCGTTGTGAGCATTGTGAAGGTCATGGTCAGGTTGCTATTGAGATGCACTTTTTGCCGACAGTGTATGTTCCGTGCGATGTGTGTAAAGGAAAGCGGTTCGATCGCGAAACACTTGAGGTGAAATATCGCGGAAAAAATATTAGTGATGTATTGCAGATGACGGTAGAAGAGGCAGATGCTTATTTTTCCGATATCCCACCGATTCACGATAAAACGAAAATTCTCATGGAGGTTGGTCTCGGATATATCCAGCTCGGACAACCAGCCACGACATT
>CAZNPI010000091.1:0-865 GCA_964575015.1 uncultured Gammaproteobacteria bacterium | reverse complement strand
TATCTATTAGATGAACCAACCACAGGTTTGCATTTTGATGACATCAAAAAATTACTGGAAGTCTTGCAAAAACTCGTGGCTCGTGGCAATTCAGTCGTCATCATTGAGCACAATCTCGACGTTATTCGAAATGCTGATTGGATCATTGATATGGGTCCGGAAGGTGGAGACGGGGGAGGAAGAGTTGTGGCAGAAGGCACACCGAGAGAGATTGCGCAGAAAGCGAGCAGCGTGACCGGGGAGTTTCTGAAGCGGTATTTTAAGAAATAGCCGGTATGATCGTGCATAGGGATGTAGATACCTCCTGATTTGTGGTATGCTTTTGCTGACCTATGTTTAAAATTTTGAGTCGTGTTTCGTTATATCTGCGGATGTTTGATATACGTAAAAAAACTGCTCAAGATTTTTATCATGATCGTGTTCCTGACGCCGCTGTTTCCAGTGCAGCCAATTCACGCGGCAGATTGTCCTGTGTCGTCTGATCTGACGATTGATCAGACATATGTCACAACAAACTCTTGTACAACCATTAGTATCTCTGGTCCGGCAACAATTACTTGGAGTGGAACCACGGATTTAGGTGGAGGATCGGTCACTATTGTGAGTGGTACGGTGACGTTTAGTGGAGCTATGGTATTAGGTGCAACGGATGATCTTATTGTTGCAGATGGAGCGGTGTTAACGCATGCAGCGGCTGATACAACCGGATTGAGCCTGACGGCGCGCAATATTACGATTGCTGCGGATGGAGGATCGGGAGGGGGTGTTATTAATGTTGATGGAAAAGGATATCAAGGAACAGGAGGAACGGGTGATGGTCCTGGGGGAGGTGCACCAAATGGTGGTGCGGGTGGTGGCGGAGGTT
>CAZNPI010000090.1:0-3289 GCA_964575015.1 uncultured Gammaproteobacteria bacterium | reverse complement strand
ACCTGTTTTTCTTCAATGGCCTGCTCATAGGCTTCGGAGAAGGTTTCATTGACGAGTGCATATTTCGTCACAACGAATAATGCAGGTACGGCTTGGCGGAACGTTGTTTCAATTTCAGAAGTCACTTCACCTCGTTTGGTTAATAATTCTTCGGCGCTGTATTTTGCAATTGTTTGCTTCACAGCGGCTTCGAGGTTTGGTTGAAGAATACGGAATTCAGCATCTAATCCGTATTGTTGATAGATGAGGCCGACCTCTTTTGGATCAAGGTTATAGTTTAGAACAGAGTGAATTTTAACGTTTTGTAAGTCACGTGAGTACGCTTCGGATGCCTCGATTTCAAGTTTTTGTGTTTGGACGTCCATTTTCACAACTGATTGAGCGATCGGAATGCGGAAGTGAAGGCCTGGGTTGAGGACATCGCCGGTGAATGCGCCCCAATTTAAAACAACGCCACGTTCTCCGGCACCAATCGTGACGAACGGATTTAAAATAAGGAAACCGATAAAACAGGCGAACGCGATGACAAGACCTATAATGAGTTTGGTACGCATATATTTGAAAGAAAGTGTAAGCGCATATCTATAAATATGCTAGTGCTGCCGCTTCGAAAACAAAACACCCCGCTTCAGGTGAGAGGCGGGGTGTGTTGGGCGGTCTGATTTAGACCTTCAATTTTGCCATCAATTCGTCGTATGACTTTGCGTCTTCGCGTTTCAAGTACTTCATGAGGCGGCGACGTTCACCGACCTTCTTGATCAAACCGCGGCGTGAGGAGAAATCCTTCTTGTGCATGCGCAAGTGCTCCGTCAAATCCTTGATCTCTTCCGTTAAGATAGCGATCTGAACCTGTGGGGAACCTGTATCTGTGGCATGTGTCTTAAACTTCTCAATAACGCGCTTCTTCTTGTTGACATCGAGCATGTAATTGTCGGCTACGAGCGCCCACTACGGATCCGATGAATATGTAAGGAATTGCACATCCATCCAATCTGTAATGAGCGGCCGTACCCGGGTTCGCGCTCCATTCTGTCTTCGCTAAGGCGAAAGCCGAACGGGCGTAGGTGATTTAGTGAGGGAAACGTATCATAAGGCCAGGAAAATGGCAAGATCTGGGTGATATGCTACGATCGACACATGCCACAAAGGACCGATTTTGATGTTATTATTGTCGGCGCGAGCTTTTCCGGGCTTACGTTGGCGCACCATCTTCCGAATACGCTTCGGGTTTTGATCGTGGATGCAAAACCGACGGCTGGCGCAACCGTTGAATCAACGGGTCTAATCACAGTGAAGACTCGGGAGGAGTTTCGAAGTTTTTTTCCAATTGACGACTATATCACGAACCCGATCAATTCAATTTGCGTTGTTGCGCCGAATTTTTCGGATTATTTTATCTCTCGAACGTTAGAGCCGTGGATTTATCAAACAGACACAAAAGGGCTGGTTCGCCGATTGGCAGATTCGCTTCCTGTAAACGTGACACTTCGGACGTCGACAGTATTTGTCGGAGTGAATGATCCCGAACAGGTGACATCGGTTCTATTGCAGAATACGAAAGGTGAAAAAGAATTGGTATCGACGCGTTTTCTTGTTGGTGCAGACGGCGGGCGCTCAAAGGTTGCGAGCGTAGTCTCTGGGTTAGATCAGAATACGAAATTTTTATTCGGATATGAGCAGGTCTTTTTTGGCGACGTTCATCTCGGCCCGCAGCCGGCAGAAACGATTTATCATTATTGGTTCGGTGAATTTTCATTAGGATATGGTGGCTGGTTATCGCCGACAATCGTGAATGGGCGAAACGCATTTCGTATTGGATTGGCGAAGTTGATGAAAGATCGCGGAGATGCAAAACAGCTGATGGATAAATTTTTGAAAACGTTGCTTGATCGGGGAGTGATCACGATTGATGGAGATACGGCAAAACCGGACTACGTCTTTGGGAGCATGATCCCGATTGGCGGGTCGTTGAAGCGAATTTTCAATAAGAACGTGTTGCTGATCGGCGATGCGGCTGGTTTTTGTGGTGCATTTGCTGCGGACGGAATTAAAGGATCTGTTGTGTCGGCGAAGGAGGCCGCGAAATTGATTCCGCGCTATCTCGTTGGTGAATTGGGTGTTCTGAATGGTTTGCGGATTGAGATGGAGCGACACGGTGGACTCCTCGGCTATTACAAGAGGCAGAAGAGATATAGAATGATTTGGGATTTGATGAAACGGAATCGAACGTTTACCGCCATGTACCGGATCATCGAGTCGGAGAAGGATTCGTTTTTGGATCAGTTCTGCGACAGCAAAGATAAGCATACGAGTTTGTCCTGGGTTGTGCTGAAATGGCGGCATCTTCCTGTATTGATGAGATACGCGCTTTATATTGTCTTGGATTTTTTAGTGACATGAGTTGACATTTTTCACAAAAACTGGCAGCGGTATAGATATGGACAAACCAACGCCAGAAATAATTTCACTCGATTTGATTCAATCGAAAATCTATATTGTTCGTGGTGTGAAGGTCATGTTAGATCGTGATCTGGCAGCTTTGTATGGGGTGACGACAAAGGTATTGAATCAGGCGGTAAAACGTAATTCTGTTAGGTTCCCAGATGATTTTATGTTCGAATTGTCGCTAAGTGAAGCGGAGTCTTTGAGGTCACAAATTGTGACCTCAAGTTCAAGGTCACAAATTGTGACCTTGAACAGAGGGGAGAATATCAAGTATTCGCCTTTAGCTTTTACCGAACAAGGCGTTGCGATGTTATCAAGCATCCTACGTAGTCCTCGCGCCGTTCGTGTGAATATTCAGATCATTCGAACCTTCGTTCACCTCCGTCAACTTCTCGCCGAGCACGCCGATCTTCAGCTTCGCCTCGATGATCTCGAGCTTCGATATGATCATCAATTCAAGATTGTGTTTGATGCGATGCGCCAAATGCTCGCAGAGGACTCAACAGAAAAGCCGGAAATTGGATTTCGTTCATCGTTTTCGGACGCATGATGTATACTCTTGCAATGGCAGACCAAAAACTCGGTTCATACCTTCGTCAATATCTTGAATATCTTGAAATTGAAAAAGGACGCTCACCGTTAACCGTGCGCAACTATGATTTTTATTTGCAACGGTTTATCACCTGGGCGAAAAATCCGGTTACGAGCGATATTACGGCTGAGATGGTTCGACAATATCGGTTGTATCTGAATAGACTGACGGATCCAAAGCGCGGGACATTGAAAAAGTCTACGCAGAATTATCACCTCATTGCGCTTCGATCATTTTTGAAATATCTTGCGC
>CAZNPI010000089.1:0-3289 GCA_964575015.1 uncultured Gammaproteobacteria bacterium | reverse complement strand
CCTTGAGCTGGTATAGTTCAAACTACCATTATCCTCATGCTTAAAATCAATTTTTTGCACTCAAGTGTAGATAAACAAGCGCGACGTGCAACAATTCTTGTTGCAATTGGTTTCACCCTCTTCGTTGGCTGTATTGCAGCCATCGGAGCCGGTGCTTCCTATCGTTCCGCAACACGAGGAACCACCGTCCTCAGCGAGGTCGGTAATTTTTTTGTTTTTTCCAACCTTCAACGCCTTGTTCTTGGTGGACCGGCTGATGCAGGCACAAACCCGCTCGTAACACCAGATAATCGATTCAACATCCTCCTCCTTGGTGTTGGCGGTGATGGCCACGATGGAGCACAGCTCACAGACACCATCATCATTGCATCGCTTGATACAGCACAAAACAAAGTTGGACTCGTCTCCGTTCCTCGAGACCTCGCCTATCCACTTGGTGGCGGACGATTCGAAAAAATCAATGCCGTGAATGCAAACTTTGAAGCAGCTAATCCAGGGCAGGGCGCAACATTCACTGCGGAAGCATTTTCCAAACAGTTCGATATCCGCATAGATCGTGTCGTAAAAATTGACTTCAAAGGATTCGAAGAATTCATCGATGCGCTCGGCGGAATTGACGTGAACATCGAAAATACATTCACAGACAATCAATTTCCAACAGAAGACGATGGACCTGATCCGTTCAAATGGATCAGTGTAACGTTCAAAAAAGGTCCAGAGCACATGGATGGAAAACGGACCCTCACATATGTCAGATCTCGACACGGTACAAACGGAGAAGGTTCTGATTTTGCTCGCAGTCGTCGCCAACAGATCGTGCTCAAGGCCGTACGGGAGCGACTGTTAAACCTTGGGACATTAAGCAACCCAAAGGTCATGACAGATCTCTGGAGCTCACTTGCAAACCATATCGAAACGACGCTTTCAGCCTGGGACCTCCTCAAGCTCCTCCCCGTAGCAACCCGATTTTCAACGGAAAATGTGACCACTCACGTCTTGACGGATGACCCAAAACAGGGTCAACTGGTTGCTGGTACGGTCGATGGCTCGTTCCTCCTCTTTCCAAAGAAGTCAGATTGGTCAGAAATACGAGCAATTACAGCAAATCCGTTCGTTACACCTGCGGATATTGCCAAACAATCACGACCGACAGACCCTATTGGGATTGAGCTTTTGAATGGAACGTTCAAAACCGGGCTTGCTTCACAGATCAGTTCTGTCATGGACTCCATGGGATACACCGTGGTTTCAACGGGCAATGCTTCGCAACGGAACTATGAACGGACAGTAATCTACGACCTAACGAACGGCAAAAAACCAACGGAACTCGCGCGCATCAAAAAACTTCTCGATGCGAACGTTTCCACCGATCCGCTACCAAAAGAACGTCTCAACACCAGTAGCACCAATTTCTTAATTATTCTTGGAACCTCCAGTCAGAACGTTACCTCGTATGCCAGCAACACGAACCCGTAGACGCCCCATCGTCGCACTTGTCGGACGCGCCAACGTCGGAAAATCAACACTCTGGAATAAGCTCACTGAATCAAGTCGAGCCATGGTTTCGACGATCGCTCACACCACCCGAGACCGCAATTATGCGCCCGTTGTCTGGCGTGGAGAATCTATTGACGTGATCGACACCGGAGGACTGGATGCAGAACAAGGGACAGTCGTTGGTCAAGGCATCATCCACCAGGCAGAACTCGCGATCCGTGAAGCGGACGTTGTGTTATTTATTGTTGACGCAAAAGTTGGCGTTATCGCACAAGATAGAGATTTAGTTCGACAGGTCAAAAAACTGAACAAGCACGTGCTATTAGTTGCAAACAAAGTGGACAACGCCGTGATGCTTGGCGACGCTGCATCAAATGAAATGTGGTCACTTGGATTGAATGATCCCATCACCTGTTCCGCGTCAACCGGACGCGGTATTGGTGACTTGCTGGATAGCGTCTTCGCAGAATTAGAGCGTATCGGCAAACACCCTGTCCCACTTGATGAAGAAACCGGACTCAAGATCGTTGTGATGGGACGACCGAACGTTGGAAAATCCTCACTCGTCAACGCTATTCTTGGCGAAGAACGCGTCATCGTCTCTCCCCTTCCACACACGACACGCGAACCAATGGACACGCACCTCATGTGGCACGATCAACCGATCACGCTCGTTGATACGGCCGGCATGCGCAAACGTTGATACAACGTTAGATGAGGTTGCCCTTGAACGAAACCGCGAGGCATTACTTCGCTCTGATATTGCCTTTCTTGTTCTGGATGCTACACAAGGTGCATTTGACCAGGACAAACATCTTGCCGGTATGTTGCGCGATGAACACAAGGGATTAGCCATTGTCGTCAACAAATGGGACCTTGTTCAAGACAAACAAACACACAGCACGGAAGAATACGAACGCGACATTCGCCGTGCGTTTCCGTTCTTATGGTGGGCTCCAATTATTTTCACGTCCGCAAAGAAAAACTTGCGTGCAACGAATTTGCTCGACCTCGCGTTTGAAATTCGCGAAGAACGTCGCAGACAGATTTCATTCAATGCATTGCAACGTTTCTTGAAAAATATCCTTCTCATCAAAAAACCAATTCAGAGCTACGGCCCACAATCACCATACATTCACGACATCACCCAAGTGGGTATCGAACCTCCAACGTTCCGCATTCAGGTTCGTGGGCAAAAAGCAGATGTGCATGAATCCTGGTTACGCTTTTTCGAAAATCGTCTTCGTGAAAAATTTGGCTTCACCGGAACACCAATTAAATTGACCGCATACATCGCTCCAATGCGCCGCGATGACATGCCGGAAAAGATGCTCAACAGACCTTCACGACGCAAGCGACCGATCGGACGAAATGTCGGACGGTACTAATACACAACATGAAACTCATCATCGGACTAGGCAACCCGGGCAAAGAATATGCCCGCACACGACACAACGCCGGATATCTGGCGGTCGACGCATTCGCCAAAACGCATCAAGCACAATGGTCAACGAATGAAAAACACAAAGCGATCATCAGCAAATTCCAACTGGATGGACAATCTATTCTGTTGGCAAAACCGCTGACGTTCATGAATCTCTCAGGCGAAGCCATGCAATCGCTGCTTTCCTATTACAAAGCTGACATGAAAGACGTGCTCATCATTCAAGATGAACTCGATCTCCCCGTTGGACAGCTTGCATTCATCGAAGAAGGTGGAGACGCGGGGCACAACGGCATCGCATCAATTCAAGAAATGCTGGGAACAAAAAAAATTACGCGACTTCGCATT
>CAZNPI010000088.1:0-3323 GCA_964575015.1 uncultured Gammaproteobacteria bacterium | reverse complement strand
AAAAAAAATTGCATTGATCGGATTAGGTGATAGAAAAAAGTTTGATGAAGATGTGTTGCGAAAACTTGGTGGGCATATCGTGAAGCTTGCAGAGCGCGAGCGTGCAAATCATGTTGTAGCAGCGATGGACGTTCTCTCCGGAGTCGGAGAGTTGTATGTGCGAACACTTGCGCAATCACTTGTTGAGGGGCTTCAGCTTTCTGCATATCGATTTCATACATATCACGGAACGTTGAAGAAGAAAGAGCAGATGAAAAAGCAGATGACGCGCGTTTCGTTGATTGCACAGAATGTACGGTCGTTCAAACAGATGAAAGAGGGTGTTGAGCGGGGATTGCTGTTGAGCGAGGCGACCTGCTTTGCTCGTGATCTTGTGAATACGCCATCAGCGCACATGGCGCCATCGGATCTCGTTGAACAGGCGCGTGGTCTGGTTGGTCATGGAGTAAAGATCAAGGTCATGGACCAAAAAGAAATGGAACGACTTGGGATGGGTGCAGCGTTAGCCGTTGCTCGTGGTTCAGATCATCCGCCATTCGGGGTTCATCTTTCCTACATTCCACCAGGTGCAAAGAAAACCGTTGTGATTGTTGGAAAAGCTGTTACGTTTGATTCCGGTGGTCTTTCTCTGAAGCCAGCGGATAGCATGATGACGATGAAATGTGATATGGCTGGTGCAGCGAGTGTGCTCGGACTATTTAAAGCACTGAGTACGTCTCATGTAAAAGTTGCTGTTCACGGAGTTTTCTTGGCTGTAGAAAATATGCCAAGTGGAAGCGCCTATCGTCCGGGTGATGTGGTGACCGCTATGGATGGAACGACGATTGAAGTATTGAATACGGATGCAGAAGGTCGCGTGACTCTTGCAGATGCATTGTGCTACGCCAAAACACTTGATCCGGACATGATTATTGATCTCGCAACCTTAACGGGTGCCTGCGTTGTTGCCTTAGGTGAAGATATTGCCGGATTCGTGACAAATGACGACAAGCTCGGCGAAAGATTGTTGGAAGCGGCTGCAGAAACAGGGGAGGCGCTATGGGAATTACCGTTGTTCGAACCATACGCAGAACTCATCAAATCAAAAATCGCAGACATTAAAAATATCGGAGGACGCGAAGCTGGCGCAATCACCGCTGCCCTATTTCTCAAACCATTCATCGGAGAAACTCCATGGGCGCATCTAGATATCGCAGGACCATCCTACATCGAAAAAGAAACCAGACCAGACATGCCATACGGGGGATCTGGATATGGCGTTAGATTGTTGCTGAAATTCTTACAGGATTTGCGTTAGTCGTTATTGGGGATAACTCCTTATCCCAATTCTGTGTTATACTAGCAACCGTATGACGATCATTGTCTATTCAACGCCAACCTGTCCTTATTGCAAACTGACAAAAGAATTTCTGAAAGAAAAAAATGTTTCTTTTCAAGAAATTGACGTTGCAGCAGATCCGGCTGCAGCAAATGAAATGGTAAAAAAGTCAGGGCAAATGGGTGTACCTGTGATCGATGTTGGTGGGCAAGTGATTGTGGGTTGGAATAAGAGCGCACTCGAAGAAGCTCTTGCAAAAAAAGTAAAAGCATAAAAATAGTACAAAAAAGCCGGAACGTATTGTCCCGGCTTTTTTGTATTAGGCTTTTCCAAGTGTCGCGCTTCCCGGTGTCCATTCCATCGGGCAGAGCTCGCCCGTTTGTAATGCTTTGACTACGCGTAGGACCTCTGCAACTGATCGACCAACGGATCCTGAACTGATGAGTGAGTATTTAATATCTCCCTCTGGATCAATGATGAAGAGCCCGCGTTCAGCTGATCCATCTTGTTCATTGAGTACTTGATAGTCGCGTGAGACTTTTTGCGTTGTGTCTGCAAGAATCGGGTACTTCACATCTGCGAGATCTCGTTCAAACCAAGCTTTGTGACTCCATTCAGAGTCTGTTGATGCGGCGAGTACGTCGCAGTTGAGTGCCTTGAATTCTTCTTCATGCTGTGAGAACCCTTTGAGTTCCGTAGGGCAGATGAATGTGAAGTCGCGCGGGTAAAAGAAGAAGACGAGCCATTTGCCTTTGTAGTCGGTTAAGTTTACGTCGACGAAGTTCCCTTGATGATAGGCTTTAATGCCTGCAAAATTTGGTGCTTTTGTTCCAACTTGAATCATAGTGTTATTGCGTTGCGGTAAATAATTGATTTGCTTTTTCCCAGTTCACGTTTTTCCAGAAGTCTGCGATGTAGGCTTTGCGGTCTGATCCGTAATCGATGAAGTAGGCGTGTTCATACACATCGAGTACGATGACCGGCATACATCCCCACACGCCACCTTGGTTGTGCGCGTCACCAATGTAGGTGCGCAGTGCTTTATCGTGCGTGTCCCATGCAAGGACAACCCATCCACGTGCAGCCATTCCGCAGGCACTGAAATAAGCTAGAAAATTTTCAAGGGATCCGTATTGCGTGACCAGTGCGTCAACGAGTGGCCCGCTAGGCGTGCCATTTCCGCCAAGGATGTCAAAATACCATTCATGAAGATAGACACCATTTGTAGCAAATGTTTCTCCGTCTTTTAATGCGCGCAGTTCGGAATACGATTGATTTGCACTTGTAACATCCCCACCATGGGAGAGTGCACTGAGCTTGTCGCAAATTTCATTTTTCTTTGCAACATACCCAGCATAGAGTTTGTCGTGATGAATAGTAATGGTCTTCTCAGAGATGCCTTGGAGCGATCCGGAGAATGGAAGTGGAAGAACTTCTTGTGCCATAGAGAGAATAGAGAATAATTAAGATGCGGACGACGAATGTGAGCTGTGCTTTTGCTCAGAACTGATTATTTTCAAGATATCTGCATTCTTCGGCATTCCGTGACGGTAGAAAATGATTGTTCCTGTTGGATCAATGACTACGACCGTACGACGAATAATTTGGAATCCGAGAAATGAGATGACGGCACCATACAGGGTGGAGACTTTTTTGTCTTTATCAATGAGGAGTGGAAAAGGAAAGCTGTATTTTTTTACGAACAGCTCATGCGTATCCGCTCCGCCATGGTTCACCCCAAAGACAAGCGTATTCGCCTTTTCAAATTTTGACCAGTCATCACGAACTGCACACAGCTGCATTGTGCAGCCAGGGGTCATGTCGCCCGGATAAAAAATTAAAACAATAAATTTTCCACGATACGATTCCAGATCCATTGTTTCGCCCTTCTGATTTTTTAGGCTAAATGCAGGAGCAGTTTTATGAATTGCTGAGGTTTGTGAAATAGCCATATGGACAATATATTTCTATTAATTTTAGACCTATTTCTGAGATAGGGCAAGGT
>CAZNPI010000087.1:3003-3332 GCA_964575015.1 uncultured Gammaproteobacteria bacterium | reverse complement strand
ACCATATAGATGAGGCTGGAGTCACCATTTTCCAAATAGGAAGGTAGCAAGGCAATAAATACGTAATCAGAAACAGAGCCAAATACGCGTTCAAAACCTAAAGTCAAGGATGCGTTGTACCAACCGAGGTCGGTGAGGTGATGCTGGCTGTTGGCGGAGTGGTGTCAATGAGATCGGCTGCATGAGTTGTTAGGTGATAGCCGAAGAGCGCAACAAGAAAAAAGCCAACGTAGATGATGCTTCGTGCCGGCTGTGTTGTATGGAAAGGGTACATTGATGTGATGGATTGATCCTAGTTTCCGCATGGAACAATCGATGATTTCTAACAA
>CAZNPI010000087.1:0-2993 GCA_964575015.1 uncultured Gammaproteobacteria bacterium | reverse complement strand
TAAAAGTGATATTGGCGTAACAATAAAAGTCCCCACCGATCGTATATGGTGGGGTGAGTGGAGATTGCTCAGGAGGGCAATTCGAGGATATACCCTGTGTATGGCAGGGGAGCGGAAGTCCAGGGCGAAACGTCTTCAATGAGCCATTCGAGACGTAGTGTTGTGGGATGAGCTCGAAGTTCCAGGGAATCACAAGCCTTGCATTTTCCGAACCAGCGGCCATCGCCTTGAATGATGATGATTGGTTCTTGATGACAACGAGAAAGGAGCATCGGTTCCATAAAACCCCCTGTGGTAGTGGAACGAGGTATCGGTATATCAGTTTTTCCTTGTTACGTCAAAGCTGTTGGTTTGTTGGATACAGAAAAACCCCCGAATTGGGGGTTTTCTGATGGTCGGGCTAGTGGGACTCGAACCCACGGCCTCGTCGTCCCGAACGACGCGCGCTACCAACTGCGCTATAGCCCGATGAAATGAGTGAACAGGGAAGCTTGCTTACATGATTCCGAATGAAGAGGGACTATGTCAAGGACATAGCCCGATAGTTTTGTCTGTTGAATGGGCGCATCGTAACAGATGGCGGATGGTTCATCAATACCCGTTTGTTTCTTGACCAAACGGGTTGTACTAGTTATCCTCAACCAGCATTATGACCTCAACAATCAAACATTTGGCCATTATCATGGATGGAAATCGTCGATGGGCGAAGAGTCAGGGATTGCCTTCCATTGAGGGTCATCGTGTTGGGTATGACAAGCTTCATGAGGTATCACGATGGTGTATTGAAAGCGGAATCAGATTGTTGACCGTGTTTGCGTTCTCCACAGAGAACTGGAAGCGAACACAGGAAGAGGTGGGATATTTGATGGATTTGATTGAACGAGCTCTGACAAAAGAAATTGATCGATACATGGAAGAAGGTGTTCGAATTAAAGTCGTTGGTCGTCGCGAAGGGTTGCGTCCATCGATCATTCGAGCGATTGATGATGTTGAAGCAAGGACGGCGAATAACACGACGGCGACGTTGGCGCTGTGCATAAATTACGGTGGACGTCCCGAGATTATTGATGCGTGTAAGGCGATGATTGATTCTGGAGTGAAATCAAGCGATATCACGGAAGAGTCATTCGCTCATCATCTCTATTGGCCCGACATGCCAGACCCTGATTTGATCATTCGCACCAGTGGGGAAGAGCGTCTTTCCGGTTTTTTAACATGGCAGTCTGCATACAGTGAATTATTTTGGTCTCAAAAACATTGGCCAGAATTTGATCGTACAGAATTTGATCGAGCGATTGAAGTATATGCAGAACGGGAACGACGGTACGGAACGTGATATCATGGGCACATGATTCTTGGGCGTCATTCTTCGCGATCTTCTTTTGAATCACCGGCACGCTGGAATTTTATCTTCGTGTCATTCGGTATTGCGGCGGTGCTGCTTATTTTGCGTTTGGGATATTTGCAGATTTCGCAATACGGGATGTATTCCCTGTATGCGTCCGATCAGCACGAACTTGCTTCGAAGCTCTTACCTGTTCGTGGTCAGATTTTGGTTCGAGATCGGGGAGATGGTCAGCTTCACCCATTGGCAACAAATCGTGTTTCTTGGCAGGTCTATGCTGTTCCGAAAGACATGAAAGATCCGGTCGGTGAAGCACAGCAACTTGCGGCACTCTTATCATTGTCTGAGGCGGATACTGTTGCACGAATTACGAAGCGTGCAGATGACCCATATGAATCCTTGGCAAAAGATGTGAATGCAGACACGCTCGCAAAAATTGAGGAGTTAAAGTTGCCGGGTGTTGGTTGGGTGAAATCAACGGCACGATTGTATCCTGAAAAAATGATGGGCGGTCAGTTGGTGGGGTTTGTTGGTGCAGATCCAGAAGGGGCAATGATTGGAAAATATGGATTGGAAAAGGCGTTCGAAAAACAACTTGCCGGAACCGTTGGTCAGTTGCAAGGAGAAAAAGATGCAGGAGGGCGTCAACTCACGATTGGTCAAACGACACTTGTGCAGGCGAAGAATGGATCTGATGTCGTTTTGACGATTGATCGCTCTGTTCAGTACAAGGCGTGCGATTTAGTTCAGAAGGCTGTTCAGAAGCACGGTGCAGACCAAGGATCTTTGGTTGTGATGGATCCCCAGACCGGTGCAATTATTGCAGCGTGCTCATCACCGGACTTTGATCCGTCAGAATACGGAAAGGTGAAGGACTTGGGTGTGCTGAATAACCCGATTACGCTGGGAGCGTATGAACCTGGTTCTATTTTTAAGGCGTTTACATTAGGTGCTGCATTGGATGCTGGAAAAATTTCGCCAAATACAACGTACGTTGATAAGGGCGTTGAAGAGATTGATGGATATAAGATTAAAAATTCTGACGGAAAGGCGCATGGATTAACAACGATGACGCAGGTGTTGGATGAGTCTTTGAATACTGGGACGATTTTTGTACAGCGTCAACTTGGTAAAGAGTCGTTTCGGCAATATGTTGAAGCGTTTGGATTCGGGAAGAAGACGGACATTGAACTTACTCCTGAATCAAAGGGAAACATTGCTCCGCTTTCAAAGAAAGGTGATATTTTTGCTGCAACTGGATCATTTGGGCAGGGGATTACGACAACACCGATTCAGCTTGTCGCTGCATATGGTGCATTGGCTAATGGTGGAAAGTTGATGCGTCCATATATTGTTGATGAATTTATCCATGCAGATGGCACGCATGAGCAAACGAAGCCACAGGTTGTAGCTCAGCCGATTTCGCCGAGAGCTTCTCGTTTGATTTCCGGGATGCTTGTTTCCGTGGTTGAAAATGGTCACGGAAAGCGAGCAGGTGTTCCAGGATATTGGGTGGCGGGTAAGACTGGCACGGCTCAGGTTCCTGGTCCTGGTGGTGCATATCTGAAGGATGTGAATATTGGTTCATTTGCCGGATGCGCTCCAGCAAGTGATCCGAAGTTTGTGATGTTGGTAAAGTTGGACCATC
>CAZNPI010000086.1:2840-3376 GCA_964575015.1 uncultured Gammaproteobacteria bacterium | reverse complement strand
AAACAATCACGACATCTAGTATGCCGTATGTGTATGGACCTCGTAAAGATATTACTGCTTCAAAACAGCGATCGCCTGCTCCAACCGTTCCAAGCTTCGCGACTTTCCATAGGCCTCCAATAATTCAAACGGCCCAGGCGACTTTTCCTGACCGGACAACGAAACGCGCAATGGCCACAACGTATCACCGTTCCCCCATCCGCGTTCTGCAATGAGAGCTTTAACCTTTGATTCAAGTTGAGCTACAACATAATCAGTTTCGTTCAGTCCTGATAACAACGCTGAAACCGCTTCTAAACGCTCAATTGCTTCAGACTTCGTCTGTGTCTTCCAGGTAAGTTGCGCTGCTGTAAAATCAAATGATGGCGCGAAGAAAAAGCTTGTGAGCGATTCAACATCTTTTGCAAAACGAACACGATCACGAATGATGAACAGGCAACGATCGATGAACGCTGCATCTTGATTCGGCTGTGCGATAAATGGTCGCGTGAGCTTCAGATACTCCTCAGCAGCCATTGCTCGCATATATTGTTCAT
>CAZNPI010000086.1:0-2830 GCA_964575015.1 uncultured Gammaproteobacteria bacterium | reverse complement strand
TCCAACTTTTCAATATTAAACACGGCACCAGCTTTATTCACCTTGTTCAAATCAAAGGCCTCACGTAATTGCTGGTGGGTATAAATCTCCTGTTCTGCAGATGGATTCCAACCGAGCAATGCGACGAAATTTAATAATGCTTCTGGTAAATAACCCTTTGCTAGATAATCCTCGACCGCGACGTCACCTTGGCGCTTTGAGAGTTTGGAACGATCAGCATTCAGCAGCAACGGGAGATGTGCGAATGCAGGAACATTCCATCCGAACGAGTTATAGATGAAAAGATGCTTTGGCGTTGACGACACCCAATCTTCTCCACGAACCACATGCGTAATCTCCATATCATGATCGTCACACGTTGCTGCGAGATGATACGTTGGATATCCATCGGATTTGATAATGACCTGATCATCAATCAATGCCCATTCGAATGAAATAGAACCACGAATAACGTCATCAAACGTTGCAGTGCCTTCTTTTGGAAGCTTTAAACGGATCACGTGCGACTGGTTCGCAGCGACACGCTTCTCTACCTCTTCTTGCGAGAGAGATCGACACTTCCCGTCATACATCGTCGGCAAATGCGCCGCTTGCTGTTCTTCGCGAAGTTGTGTCAATCGATCAGTGGAACAGAAACAATGATACGCATCTCCTTTTTCAACGAGCTGCATCGCATACGCGAGATGACGATCTTTTCGTGCGCTTTGTAGATACGGTCCAAACGAACCCAGCTCAATCAATTTTCCATCATCATCAATCCAGACGCCTTCATTTGGGATAAGGTTCAATGCCTTAAGAGAACGACAGATATTTTCAATACCACCTTCAACGAATCGAACACGATCGGTATCCTCGATACGCAAGATAAAATCGCCGCCTGTCCGTTTTGCGAAAAGCTCATTATACAATGCTGTCCGAAGACCACCAATATGAAGATATCCGGTCGGGCTTGGAGAAAAACGCAAACGCGTGTGAGGAGATGCCATAGATAAAAACCATCTTACGTTTCGGCGATAAAAAAGTCTAGCGAAAGAACTTGGAGATACGTTCCCAAATAACAAGTGCCGGAAATACGACCACCGCACTCACAATGCGCTTCCATCGCTTTGGCTCAACACATAATCGCCACAGCCACTCTAAACCAAGCGATTGAAATATCTGTGGCGCACGATGCTTTTGGCCGGACCAATAATCCACCGTTCCTCCAACACCAACCAAAATTTTGACACTCGGAAAATCCTGCGAATATCGCACGATCCAAGACTCCTGTTTCGGATGACCAAACGCAACAAGCAACACATCGGGCGCAAACTGCGAAAGTCGAAATCGCGCCTCCTCACCCGTCTCATCATCCGTTCCATCACGTCCAACACGACCACCCTGTTCTGCCATAATATTCAAACTCGGATGTCGCTCTCGTAATTTCCATACAGCACGATCCGCATTTCCGGACTCACCTCCGATCATCGCAACTCTCCAATTCCGACGAGCAGCTTCTGCAACCAACGCGTCAGAAAGAGCAACACCGGAAAAACGATCGACAGATGCACCAGACGTCAAACCCGCGAGTTGAAGACCAAATCCATCAACCAAACGCAAATCTGCTTGACGCAACACATTCCAATATTGAGGATTCTGTTTTGCCTCAAGTAAAATCTCTGGATTTGCGGTCACGATAAACAAGGATCGTTGTGACGTCTCTTGTTCGATCAATTGAAACACGGCTTGTTGATCATACCCATGAATCACAAGTCCAAAACATTCAAATGTTTTCCTGCCGTTTGGCATAATTGTCATGCAACCTTACTCCGGATTCTCGTCTTTCGGCACATCCGATCGATCAATCATCGGCACATGCGTAGAGGTTCGATGCTTGTGCGCGACACGATATCGAGCAAGCTCACGTTCAAGACCAGCCATTGCGCTTGCATATGCCGTTTCATCTGAACGAACGGCTTCACGCATTACGTTTTCTGCACGCTCCTTCGCTGCTTCAATAGCATCAAATTTCAATTCAAATCCACGCTCTGCCGTATCAGCCAACACATGAACCTGGCTATTCTCATTAATCTCAATAAATCCACCTGACACAGCCACATCTTCTTCTACCTTTCCTTTTTTCAACCGCGCAACTCCCGGAACCAGCGTTGCGACCAGTGGAATGTGGTGTGGAAGAATCGTAATCTCTCCCGATGTTGTCGGAAGCGTCACCTCATCAACGTCCGTCTCAAAGACAACGCGCTCAGGTGTTACGAGTTTAAAGTGGAGCATCATACTTCATCAACAGAGCCCTTCATGTAGAATGACTGCTCTGGTTTGTCATCATGTTTTCCTTCAAGGATTTCTTCAAAGCTGCGAATCGTGTCTTCCAACTTCACATACTTCCCAGGATTTCCAGTGAAGACTTCAGCCACGTGGAACGGTTGAGACAAGAATTTCTGAACCTTACGTGCACGAGACACAGTCTTCTTATCCTCTTCAGACAGTTCTTCCATACCCAAGATCGCAATGATATCTTGCAAGTCCTTATAGCGCTGCAAAATACGCTGGACACCTCGAGCTACGCGATAGTGACGTTCGCCGACGATGAGCGGATCAAGAATGGTTGATGATGAATCGAGCGGATCAACAGCAGGATAAATACCGAGCTCTGCCAACGAGCGTGCGAGCACGACGGTGGAGTCAAGGTGATTGAACGTTGTTGCTGGAGCTGGGTCAGTCAAGTCATCAGCTGGAACATACACCGCCTGAACGGATGTGATAGAACCATTTGTGGTTGACGTGATACGTTCCTGCAAGCCTCCCATTTCTGTTGCCAGCGTTGGCTGGT
>CAZNPI010000085.1:0-3397 GCA_964575015.1 uncultured Gammaproteobacteria bacterium | reverse complement strand
GCCGCGAAGGGAATCGCCTTCTCACGGACCACGTCCATCGTCGCGCTCACAAAACCCATGAAGAACCCAGCCCCGGTCTCGATCTCGGAAACCTTTCGCTTTGTCATGACACACCTCGTTGGTTTGGCTCGCCCCTCACCCCGGTGTCCACCGGGGCCCCAGGCTTACCGTTCCGTTCGCTTCTCTGTGTAAGTAAGCACTTGAATATAAGGTTCGGTACCGTTGTCTGAATAAAACAAGATGTCACAAAAAAACCCCTTTGTCAAGGAATGGTCGCCAAAATCTGGCTAAAAAATGACATTTCTCCGAAAAATTCGCTAGTTGTATACACTGAATATAGGGCGATATTGACAAACCTCCCGACAAATCCATGACCGTTCTTTACACTTGGACGCATGGAGGACCTGTTTGCGTCACACAAGATCGCGCTTGTGCACGACTATCTCGTTCAAGATGGCGGAGCGGAACGCGTGTTAGCCTGTTTACAGGAAATGTTTCCGTCTGCGCCGACGTACGTTTTATTACATGACAAGCGCAAGACAGAACGTCCATTTCGAGGATCAGAAATTCGAACCTCATTTTTAAATACCCTCCCCTTTTCCATTCCACTGTATCAATGGTACATGCCGCTCATGCCGCGTGCCGTTGAGCAGCTCGATTTATCAGAATTCGACGTCGTTATCTCCTCTTCAAGTTCATTCGCCAAAGGCGTCATCGTTTCACCAGACACTACACACATCTGCTACTGCCATACCCCAACGCGCTTCCTCTGGCAAGAACGGTTTGGCTATCTCCATGACGCACCACACCCATGGATCATGCGCGCCATGCTCCCGTCACTCCTCCATCGTCTGCGCACCTGGGATCGATTGGCCGCGGAACGACCGGATGTGATTGTGACCAATAGCCTCACAAGCAAAAAACGAATTAAACATTTCTACGGACGTGAAGCTACGGTGATTCATCCACCTGTGGACGTTGAACGCGTTCCCCTTTCTGAGTCACCAGGCACGTATTGGCTCGCAGGCGGACGACTGGTGAAATACAAGCGGTTTGATCTGATTGTTCAAGCGTTTGAACGGCTTAAACTTCCCTTAAAAATCTTTGGCGTTGGACCAGAACTCAAACGATTGCGGTCCATGGCAAGTCCAAATACAACATTTCTTGGACACGTGACAGAGCAAGAAAAAAATGAACTGTATAAAAATGCCATCGCATACCTGTATCCACAGATCGAGGACTTCGGAATCACGGCGGTCGAAGCCATGGCAGCCGGAAAACCCGTCATCGCATATTGCAAAGGTGGCGCAGCAGAAACCGTAATTCCAGGAATGAGTGGTGCGCATCTTGCAAATCAACGCGTTGAAGATATTGTTGATGCGGTCACACGATTCTCTCCGCAGAAATATGACCCCGCACGCATTCGAGCGCACGCGGAAAAATTTTCCAAACAACGGTTCATTCGTGAGTTCACATCATATCTCCAAACGCATCTCGCATGACTATCCTCGTTGACGCTCGTCCACTTCTGAATCCGCCGCACGGCGGTATTCCACGCGTCACGCTAGAAATCTTGTGCGCCTACGCCGAGACATATCCTAACGACAAACTCCTCTGCATCACAACGGGTCAGGAACGACTTCAACTTCCATCTCGACTGACCGTTTTTTCAAATGTCACGCATCTCCATCTTCGGATTCCAAATAAGCTCTGGAGCGCTCTCTCATTTTTCAATCTCGTCTCAATGACGCACGCAGCTGAACAACGAGGACACGTGATTGATGCAATCTTTTTTCCTAACCTAGGCTTCATCGGACGCATCAATCGCCCATATTCAATCCTTCTTCACGATCTCTCGTTTCTCATTGAACCACGTTGGTTTTCATTAAAAAGCAGGATGTGGCATCGCGCCGTTCACGCACGGAAACTCATTCAAAATGCGACAACGCTTTTTTCTGTTTCCGAAACAACGAAGCGCGATGCGATGCAACTTCTGAATATTCCAGGAAATCGGATCCACGTGATTGAGATGGGACAGACAATCACACGAGAACCGCAAATAGAACAGACACGACCAACCTCACTCCCCGCTCAATACATTCTTTCGATGGGATTGAATGATCCGAGAAAAAATGTACGCACTGTCATTAATGCCGGGGAACAGGTTCGTCAAGAAGAGCGGTTTGATAACCTCCAACTCATCATCGTTGGAACGCCAGAACGCCATCCAACACGACAACACGCAGAATGGATTCATATTGCAGTTCATCCAACAGACAAAGACCTCACAACACTCTATCAATTCGCGTCAGCGTTTGCGTATCCATCTTGGTATGAAGGATACGGCTTACCGCTACATGAAGCCGCAGCATACGGAACACCAAGAATTGCATCAACGGCTGGAGCACTTCCAGAAACAGCACCAGAAGGAACACTATTTGCAAACCCGGCAAAGCCACAACATTGGGTGGAGGCGATACGAAAAGCAATTAGCACAGAACACACTACCCCACGTGAAAAATTGAATAACTGGAATGTTGCAGCAACAACCATACACACAGCTCTGCTTCAAAGATGATTGACAAGCTTTTCTAATCTCGCTACGGTCAACATAGTAGCAGTATTCGTCGAATGTTTCATTCTATTCGTCAATATTTTGGCCTATTTTATACACATATGATCAAATCACTTTCTCGCAGTCTCATCGCTGGTTTGGCAGTTATTTCGATTATTCTTCCGGGCCTCCAAGCCAATGCCTCAACAGGCCCTTGGAACTGGACCGACCTTTCTTCAAAGGTTGCTGAACGCGTGAACCACCCAATATGGGCTATTGCTCGTGGTGAATCCTATTGGTATTTCACTGATGGACAAGATTTGTACACAGGCGGACATGTCTGGCGAACGGATGGTGGCATCCTCGCAGATATCACAAACGACCTCAAAGTTGCCGGCTTAACTCGCGTTGACGATATTGTCAGCGACGGACAAACTGTTCTCTTTTTGAAGAACGTCACACCACGGAATAACTCGCTCGAAGTTGTGAGCTACAACGGAACGTACCGTAACATCACCTGGCAGATTCGACCGTACTTAAACGGCTCCACAGGTATTGCTTCTATTGAAGGAAAAAATGGAACTTGGGCCATTGTCATGACATCTGGTCAAGTGCTGTTTTGGAATCTTTCACAGAACACGATGAATACATTCCTCTCAGCCAACTCAAACTTCCAGAATGACATCTACTACAGCATGCGACATGTCGCACCAGCTGACTCTTATTTCTACATGCCAATCTCCGTTGCCCCAATCTCAACGGGCTGGCTCGTGAGTTCACGCGATACAAACGGCGTCACTCGCTTCTGGACGTACACGGGCTACGGCGTTTCAACGGAAGTGA
>CAZNPI010000084.1:0-3416 GCA_964575015.1 uncultured Gammaproteobacteria bacterium | reverse complement strand
CATCAATATGCGAATATGGTGGCGATAAAAACGTTGCGAACGTTGATTGATACAATCCTAATAGCACCCCTCCAATCGCTAAGCCCGATGCAGTCCGAGTCGTCATACATTAATTCGTTGGCCTAAGTGCTGCGGGACGCAATACAACAACCAAATCAAGTCGATGTAAACCCACGAGAGACTCAAGCGTAGCAGTCTTAAATGGATCTGTTGGCGTCGTATCCACATGGTCAACTAATCCAATAGGCAAATTTGCCGGTATTTTATCCTCCGTACCTGCTGTAACCACAATCGTATTTGCAGAAATCGCTTCTGACTGTGGAATCAACGTCATCTTTGCCACTCCATTTCCCTCACCCTGAACCATTCCAGATAAATGACCAGCTCCAGCAACTGCTGCAGCGATTCGACTCCCTTCATCTGTCGTGAGCATAACTGTGGAAATACGCTCTCGTACAGAAACGATTCTCCCCACCAACACGCCATCTTCTGCAACAACGGCCATTCCATTCTCTAATCCATCCTGCGTTCCACGATCAATAACAATCTCGGCATGATGACTATCTACATTTCGCGCAATGACCTGTGCACTCACATGATCAAATTTATTTTCAACCAAAAAACCGGAAATCTTCTTTAAGGAACGATTCTCTTCCTCCAAGGCTGTGAGCTTCACAAAATCCACAGAAACGCTTGAGAGCTTCGTTTCTAGCTCCATAACACGTTCTTGCAATGACTTGTTTGATTGCCCGGAAGTCACCTGATCCTGAAACCGGACTCCTACAGATGCGAAAACTCGCGCTACCGGCAGTAATGCAGAACGAACACTGCGTTGAATTAACGATAAACCTCCAGCAACCCACAAAATTCCTAAAATCAGAAATATAATACCGATGACAATAGGTAATGGAAGACGCCGACGCAACGCCATACCTATGACATGCGATCTGTCGGTGCTAACGCAACATCCGACAAAAGTTTCGGTGAATCTAACAACACTCCACATCCTCGGACAACCGCCGTAAGTGGATCATCCGCAACTTTCACAGGCAACCCAGTTCCTTCAGTAATTGCCTGATCTAATCCTTTAAGCAACGCGCCTCCGCCTGTCATAATGATCCCTCTGCGATAGATATCAGCAACAAGTTCTGGTGGCGTAATCTCCAAAATAGACTTGATATGTTCAACAATCGCTTTAATAGAACGCGACATCGCCTCTCGAATCTGTCCGTCATTCACCATCAATTCACGAGGCAACCCAGACAATAGATCACGTCCTCGCAATGGGATATCTAATCGCTCTGCCAATGGAACCGCGGAACCAATGGCCATTTTTACATCCTCTGCCACGCGCTCACCAACAAGAATATTGAAAACATCGCGTGCATATTGGATTACGTTACGGTTCAACTCATCTCCCGCAATTGGAATAGACTTTGCCGTCACAACACCGTTTAAAGACATTACCGCAATTTCCGTTGTCCCTCCCCCAAAATCAATCAACATATTTCCAATAGCATCTGAGATAGGCAATCCGATGCCCACGGCAGCGGCTAACGGCTCTTCAACCACAAATACCTCTCGTGCACCGGCAGACATCACCGCATCAGCAACGGCTTTACGCTCAACTTCAGTCACATCAAGTGGCACACCGATGATAACCCGAGGACGAGGGATGAATGCAGAGCTTTCACGATGGATCTTTTCAATAAAATAGCGCAGCATCTTTTCTGTCACTTCGAAATCTGCAATGATTCCACGTTGCAAGGGACGCGTCACCTGAATATGGGGCGGTGTTTTTCCAACCATCTCTCTCGCTTCATGTCCAACGGCTAAAATCTGACCGTTGCGAATATTCACCGCAACCACCGAAGGTTCCTGCGTCACAACGCCCTTTCCTTTTACAAACACCAGCGTGTTCGCTGTGCCAAGATCAATCCCCAGATCCTTGGAAAATCGACCAAATAAAGAAGACCGCATAATTCGCTCCTATCTTATGCACCGAGCGAGCGTTTCGCAAGTGATACATCAAACAGGTCTGGTGCTACGAGCGACGCGCGTTTTGAATCAGAAGTGAAATATACTCAATCAGGGAGACGACACTAATGAGCACAAGAAGTATCCACCAATGAAATTGGCCCTCCGCGGAGAGCGCTAGCGAAATAACCGCAACGGAAGAAAGTAAAACCGCGTGACGAAACGCAACACGCACCTGACGAATCACAAGACCCTCTTGTCGAACGATGATCATGCGATATGCAATGCCAAATAACGAAATTGTTCCGATCAACCCAACAGCTAATGTGAAATAAAAAATAACAAACACGAAAAAGCTTGCCTGTGTCGGATCTATATTCCATAACAAAACAACCCACGCCAACCAGGCGATCAACGTAGACATTCCCATTAAAAGAAGATACGCGCGAAAACTCATGTTCGATCGTAGTATACCATGAGATCAAAAACCCTTCCCTTCAACACGCAGCTGCACAACCACAACAGACCCAAGCTGACGATTCATTTCGTTCTTCAACCGAATACCATCAACGGTCAGTTGCTGCTTTGCTGCCGCTGAAGTTGTTTCAAATTTCAACACACCTTCATGAAAAGACTTTAACGTCATCATTTGTGCACGTTCTTCACCCCAAAGCTTTCGCAAGACCAGTGAAGCGACCTCAAAGACACGAGCAACCTGAAGATCATCAGAGCGAACGTGGTGCTGGACCACGCCGGTTAAAATATGACGCATTGATTGAAAACTCATAGCTTTCGATGTTCACACACTAATCGAAAATCACAATATCGGCAAAGAAACGAGGATGGCGAAGGCGGGAAGATTGATCGAAGGATCTCATCCATCCGATCGGAAACAGTTTGCTTAAACGCCTCACGCTTTTCTCCCTGCAAAACATCAACGTATGCTCGTTGACCGGTTCGAACATAGACATACGCAAGCTGGCGAATATCAAGTCCACGTTCTTCCATGGCACATTGATACAGCCAAAGCTGCTCTTTATCTTCTGTTTTCAGTTCATCCGTCTCCTTCCCCTCCCCGGTCTTATAATCGTAAATAATGCATCCTCCGGTTGGAAGGTGATCAATACGGTCTACAGCGCCACGCAATGAGCGCTCACCAATCCGCCATTCAAATGGTTGCTCCAATAAGGCGACTACTGGAGGCTCCGCAGTCCACTGCTCATGCAATGTCGCAATACCCTTCCGTCCCTCCTGTTTATATTCATCATGCCGAGATCTGGATTCATACCATTCATCGATCCATGAAGCTTCAAAGATTTCTAAGGACTCTTCAAGCGTCACCTGGAATCCAACCGCTCCTTCAATCTTCATCCGCTCTGTATGCAATGCAAGAATCTGTTCAAATGCGCGATGCATTGATTGCCCAAAGCTTTTTTGAA
>CAZNPI010000083.1:0-3460 GCA_964575015.1 uncultured Gammaproteobacteria bacterium | reverse complement strand
GATCCTTGGATCCGGAGCCTGGAAAGGAGCGGATCTGTTCGTCATGCTTTCAAGAACATTTATTGAAGTCCCCATTCTCTTCTTTGCATATTTCATGCTTTCTGAACCGATCACGGCTCCGCCAACCAGAAAGCTCCGCATCATCTACGGCGCTATTGTTGGGTTCTTCTTTGCTCCATGGATCCATATTAGCTCGCTCTACACAACGCCAGAGCTTGCCTTAATCGCTGGAAATATTTTTTCCTATATCGTGAGCCCAAAACACAGGTTTATTGCGCTCCTCAAACAAAAAGTTCTCAGACCTACTCCGTCGGTAACGTATCCAAATCCAAATAATCCGTAAATGTGATCTGACTGACAAATTCTGGGACGTGGCTCACGAGAATCAGCGCGCCCTTATATTCATTAAGTGCCTGAGCAATCACAGGAAGGTGGCGGAAGTTGATATGGTTGGTTGGCTCATCCATAATCAACAAACCCGGTTTCTGCAAGACGAATCGCGCAAAGCAGAGCAATCCCTTCTGGCCTTCGGACAACACACCGACCTTCTTCTTTAAGTGCTCTGATGTTAACAAAAATTGAGCTGCAACAGCACGCAACGTTTCGTTTGATGGCATTTCCATGACACTCAAGAGAGCATCATAAGCCGTTTGATCAAAATCCAAACCTGAAAAGTCCTGACGGTAATACCC
Organism: uncultured Gammaproteobacteria bacterium; assembly: GCA_964575015.1. Classification (GTDB taxonomy): domain Bacteria; phylum Patescibacteriota; class Patescibacteriia; order 2-12-FULL-60-25; family 2-12-FULL-60-25; genus JAGOQX01. The sequence goes on along the minus strand of CAZNPI010000083.1, from coordinate 2,768 downwards.
AACGCGGCATTCTTTATGAATTGCAACGCCCGGGTCCTTTCCTTCAGCCAATGTACGAAGCAATGTGCTCTTTCCAATACCGTTTGGCCCTGAAATCAGCAAACGATGATTTTTTCGTAGCGCAATATCAACCTTGGCCATTCGAGGCTCATGGTTCTTAATCACTTTCACAGCTGTGATCTTTACGAGTGCTTCTGGGATATCCTGAGCTGGAATCGTAAATTCTCGGATCGTTTTATCATCACTGCGAACATCGACCATCTCCTCTTCTGCTTCTTCAACCTGTTCACGTAACTTACTGGCCAACTTACGCATCTTACCCCCCTTATTGGCAAAGAAGTTCACCTTATCCTTGCGATCCTGAATATCCTTCAATAATCGTGCGTTCTTCATGCGTTCACGTTCTAATCGTGCCGCAATCTCCTCAACCACGTTAAAGTAGTTTCCAACGTATTGTTCGACTTTATGGGAAAATACATCAAGATGCAGAACACCCTCGGTAAAGGCATTCAAAAAGTCCGCATCATGCGAAATGACGATGACCGTCTTTGGATACATCATCAAAAAGCCAGTGAGATGTTCGATTCCGGCCTTATCCAGGTTATTCGTTGGCTCATCTAAGAGCAAAATATCTGGATTTTGAATCAATGCGTATGCCAACAATAAACGAGCCTGCTGACCACCAGAAAAATCTTTGATCTTTTTATCAAGTGGAGCGGATAAATTAACGGTCTCTAAAACATCTTTAATCCGACGATCAAGGTCATAGATCTTCTCTGGAAAAGCGTGTGCGAAAAACTCAGAAACCGTATCCTCCATTCGATCACGTGGCATCACCTGCAATCCAGTTGCAATAGAGGCACCCTGAAGAATATGGATCCCACCAGCCTGAGGCTTCAATTCACCCGTAATTAACTTCAAAATCGTGCTCTTTCCAGCACCGTTCTGCCCCATGATCGTAATTTTCGCATTATCGCGAACGGAAAAGCTCGCCTCGTCTAATACGTGGTGGTCCTCTCCATAGCCGAACGAGACATCGCTAAAGCGAATGACGACATTTCCGTGATCCATAGTTGTTGGCCTAAGATACCCTAAATGAACCGATTTGGCAACGGCTGGACCCATGGATTCTGTCAATCCTGCCCAACTCTCCAGGTATTAGACATTCGCCTCACCAAATGCCTCATCCTCTGTATCCGCATCAGCGTCTGCTTTTGTCTGATGAACACGTCCGTCAATATGATTTGGAGGCGCATACACTGTGGCAACCTTCATTGGAATATCTCCCGTATTTTTAAAATTGTGTTTTGTATGAGGCGTTACAACGACAACATCACCAGGATGAATCGGAAATACCTCCCCGTTTAAGATAGCTTCTCCATGCCCGTCGTAAAAATACAACGTTTGCTCAACATGCTCATGCGTCTCCTCCCCTATTTCACCACCTGGAGGAATATTCATCACAACGTACTGAGACTTTTGGCCGGTAAAAATAACCTGACGAAAATTTGAATTATCTGTAACAGCTTGGATGAGATTTCCATGATATGACATATAGAAACAGTATAACGCATGGCATAGATACAAAACAGCGCTTGCAATGGATCAAGCGCTGTCTCTGTTATCTATTTGATCTTACAAGATGATATCGAGTGAATCAAGATCGTCGTTCTTTTTCTTTGAAACCTTCTTTTCCTTCACCATTGGCTCAACGGCGTTAATCATCTGTTCCACTTCTTGCTCCAATGAAGGCATAGCCGTTCCAGGTGACAAGATGCGCATAATCGCGTCGAGCTTGTTGTTGATCATCTTGAACTGATCTTTATATTGATCGTTGCTCATTCGTGGGGCTGGTGCGCTGAAAGAACCTCCGGCGTTCACGCCTCCGAAACAGGTGCTGCAGTACACTGGCTTAGACCCTGTTGGTCGGAATGGAACGGTGCAGCTATTGCCACATTGTTCACAAACAGCCTTGAACGATGGCTTGTCAAAACTATCAAATGACCGCTTTTCAAATGCTGGCTTACGATAGTCAGAGTTTCCACCTCGTGTTGCCTCTACATTGTCATCCTTGCGGAAACACAAGCTGCAAAACACATCACGTCGACCATCCGGTCGGAATGGGATTTCACATGATTTGCCACAATCTGCGCAAGTTGCCTTGTGCATTTCTGGCTTATCAAATCCTCGGCTATCTGAGCCGCGGTCCCAGGAATTGGAGTCTCCGAACTTCTTTGGGCGCTTCCCGTAGGAAGAACCTGAGCTGCGTGATGGTTTGAACATAATAGGGTGGTCTCTAAAGAGAATTTGCGAAGCATACACCAAAACGCGATATTTGGCAATGGCTCAACCCTAACTCGCCCGTTTTCCGTGCATGAGCATGTCTACAGCATGCTCCATAGACCCGGCTGGAATAACCTCACCACCATTTACAAAGAAAATTTCATCAGCGTTTTCAATGGTATTCAGGCGATGCGCAATAACGACTTTGGCTGTTTCTTTTGGCAATGCCTTCAATGTCTCCTCCAAGAGCTGTTCTGTGACCGTATCAACGTTTGCCGTAGCCTCATCTAGGATCAATAATTCTGGCTTTCGTAAGACTGCCCGCATAAACGCAATCAATTGACGCTGACCCAAACTAATCGCATCCCCTGTTGCCGTTACCTGAGCATCCAAGATTCCCTCAAAATGCTTCAATAAATCACCAAGACCAGATGATTTGATGACAGCTGCCAATTCATCATGTGTTCGCCCGGCATACTCTTCAT
>CAZNPI010000082.1:0-3573 GCA_964575015.1 uncultured Gammaproteobacteria bacterium | reverse complement strand
ACATGGAAGACATCCCGCATCCAAACCAGGTATCAAAGATGATTCTCGAACTTGCAGAGAAAGATCGAAAAGAGCATTTAGAAGAGACGGTTGAGGAATTCGGGATGCCAGACGAAGGAGAAAAAAAGCCAGATATCAGAAAACAATAAAATAGATCATACAAAAAAGCCTTCATTCAGTCGCCGCATGCGATACCGACTGAAGGCTTTCTCTTATTTATACGCTGCTCGCAGCTCTGTTCCCGTGTAAAACCACTTTAGAATTTCTTGATAGTTTTTTCCGTCATTCGCCATTCCAATTGCACCCGTAGCAGACATCCCGACACCGTGGCCCCAGAGAACGCGACCGTTATCCCAAGGAACTGGGACGGAAACGAGCCACGGATATCCAGCTCCACCCCAAACCTCGGTCCAACCGCGCGTTCGACCATCAGAACGAGAATAATACGGTGTGATTGCAAGCTTTCCTTGATACGTCACGATTTGTCCGCGCGTTGCATCAATCCCCTGATTCACAACTGGATTGCGAATTTCAGCGCCATACCCGCGGTAGACCTGATCGTATTTCGCATCAACCATATAATTCTCATTTGCATGCTTCGTACCGCGATTCACGTGATACATGGCGTAGGTTCGTGCAGCCGTTAACAATGCTTTTTGATATTCCAATGGACTTGAATTTGATGTTTCACCACTTCCCTTCAAATAATATTCAATCGGCAATTCATTGATGATCCAGACCAGATCTGTTGCAGGTGTATATCGCAATTCTAATTTACCGCGGAATTTATTGTCATTTGCTCCAGGTAACCAAGAAACTAATCGCGTAAAATCTGTGAGCTCCAGTGGGGAAATACCGTCATCCGCAACAGCCACATACACACCGGATGACTGACTCGTACAGCGCGGACCCATTGCCTTTGAAACCTTATTTGCCCGATCATATCGAACCGTCACTGATTCACCAGCAGTAAACTGACAAACATCAACACCGTTTTGCTGCAAATGAAAGCCACCGGAGACAGCTCGAACAACCATCTGATCATCTGTTGTGGCAAAAAGACCGACACGAATGATTGGTTCAGCCGGCAATGATGCGATATCCCCATTCAATGCCTGTACCGAATCCGAAGGCGTTGTTGCACTAATCGGTGCGGTTGGGACCGTTACTTCTGGTTCAAAATACCCATCAGCCGTTACCGTGATCGGGATATCCAGTTTTCCATCATCAACTTGCTGGCCATCTGCATATAGTTGAAAACTCGCAACATATTTTCCCATCTTCGCCGGAGCCTTGATAGTGAATCCAATAAAACCAATCTCGCCCGCCTTCGTCATTTTATTCGCGCTCACCGGCTCAATACTGGAATACCATGATTCATCCTGGACACTCGATAATTTTCCGGATAATGCAGGCATGACACCAGCAATCCGCAAAGACAAGCGCGACCAATCAGCGCGACCCGTATTCTTAAAACCATACGTTAGAGCTAACCGACCATTTCCGGACAGCGTAATTTCATTTGCAGATTTTAATAACAACAATGCTTGGTACAAGCCATTCGTTGTGCCCGCACTTACCGTTGGAGTCGTCAGCGCATCATCAACACCATTTGTTACGCCTTTGGCAACATATTCCGGAGGCGCTGTCACTCGAATCGGAAGAGTCACGGTTGAACCGCTCATCAATTGTTTGCCACCGATCGCTAGCTGAAACCCTTCTTGATACGAGCCTGGTGCTACAGGAGCTCGTAATTCAAGTGTGAAATGGCCAACTCCGCCGGGAGGCACTTTTGCCTCTGTTAACAACGCAGCTTGAGACTCCGTCTTCCAGGAAAAATCTTTAAACAAACTCTTCCGAGCGTTTTGCGTGATAAGCCACAGTGGATAGCTCCCCTCCTTTACCCAGGTTGAAGTTCCCTTATTCTGAAATGCAAGCGTCACAATCGTGTGACCGCCTGGATTTAATTGCCACTCAATTCCACCTTTATCAACTAACGCCGCCTTCCACACAGAACTATCAGCTGCCGTGAGAGCAACGGTCGGAGTAGAAGCAGGTGTTGCGGGAGCTGGCACAATAGTAGGCTTCGCAGAAGGAACCGTAGCCGCAGATGAACCACCCGTCACATGAACAACAACGGTTTTAACCGAGCCCTTGATCCACGTATTTGGACCGGATGATAACAGAAAACGCTCCGTGTATGTTCCATTCGTCGCAGGTGCGTGAACAGTGAAAACAGCGGCCCCAGTCTGTCCAGGCCACACTTTTGCCTGCAACAGCAACCCAGGCATATCATCTTTTAACCAAGAAGCATGGGCGAGGACCGATGTTTTTCCATACAAATACACGGCCACATTGTTTATGCCGGCAATCCAAGGCTCTGTTCCAACATTTTTAAACTTCAACGTAATCTGCGTGTCCGTCCCGGCCTTCAACGTCACATCTGCAGCAACAGTCTCTGCCTGATATGCAAGAGCTGCATGCGCAGCTGGCACATACGCTTGCAACACAGATCCAAAACTCACACACATCAGGACCAATACATGGGTAAATCGCCGAATGCTCACAGCAAAACGGTTCTTCCACATATTCAAAGGCCCAAACACAGAGCCAGTCGCTCTAAACATATTCAAAAGATACCATTTTCACGATTGACTGCCAATAAATAGAAGTCCTTTCATCTCCGTCCAGTTCATGAGAGAATGAGCAGATGAGCCATACAAAAGCACTTGCCTGGAATACGGGCGTTCAAATATTAGGAAAAGCGGTATCAACGGCGATTGGCGTGGTGATCGTCTCCCTCATGACTCGCCATCTTGGTGATATTGGGTTTGGCATGTATTCAACGGCCAACGCATTCTTCCAAATCTTTGCGATCATGCTCGACCTTGGCCTAAATGTGATGCTCGTACAGATACTCGGCGAGCGAGCTGGCGACACCGCCTATGAGAACCGAGCGATTAGTGCGACCTTCACCCTACGCATTCTTTCCGCACTCGTCCTTCTTGGAATCGCACCGATTATTGGACTCGCACTCCCCTATCCACTGGAATTAAAGCTTGCCCTGTTCGCCATCTGGGGATCATTCTTCGTGAGCGCGCTAAATCAAATCGTTATTGGCGTTCAACAGCGACACTTGAAAATGCACATTGTTGCAATTTCTGAAGTGAGCGGCCGTATCATCCTTCTCCTGGGTCTCTTCCTTTCTATCATGATGCACTGGGGGCTGATTCCGATCGTTCTCATCGTCTCTATTGGAAGCACAATCAATTTTTTGATCAACATCATTGTTGCCAAACGCTATGCCTCATTCGCATGGAACTGGGATCCTGAGTTTTGGCGCATCCTGATCAAACGATCCTGGCCAATTGGGGTTTCTATTTTGTTTAATTTGATTTACTTCAAGGCAGATACGCTTATCCTCTCTCTTGTCCGTCCGTTTCAAGAGGTTGGCGTATACAGTGTCGCCTACCGTGTTCTCGAGATCCTCACTACGCTTCCGTTTATGTATACCGGCGTTCTCCTTCCATTGCTTGCACGAGCATGGGCGGACAAAAATAAAGCGCACTTTCA
>CAZNPI010000081.1:2652-3632 GCA_964575015.1 uncultured Gammaproteobacteria bacterium | reverse complement strand
TACAGGATCAAAAAAGTTTACAACTTGCCCTAGGCACGCTAGATTTCAAGCAATAATCATGGATGTACGTATACAGCGCCTCCTACGATGGTACAAGGTCCACCGCCGACATTTGCCGTGGCGCGATACGCGTGACGGCTATCGTATTTTTATTTCAGAATTAATGCTGCAACAGACGCAGGTCGATCGTGTGATACCGAAGTTCCATGCATTTCTGAAGCAATTCCCGTCATGGTCAGCTCTCGCCCAAGCCACAACACCTGAACTCATCCATGCCTGGGCCGGGTTAGGCTACAACCGACGATCGCTCTATGCCCGAGCTTCAGCGATCACAGTAACAGAGCACGGGGTACCAAACACACTCAGCGGGTGGCGCACGCTAAAAGGCGTCGGACCGTATATGGCAGCAGCATTGAGTGAATTCGTTGACCATCAACGTGCAATTGTGATTGATACCAACGTCCGAAGAGTTGCAGGACGCATCTTCCTCGGCCTCCCCTTTCCCAAACCAATGAATGACGCGCTAATTATCCAAGAACTTGAAAATGTAGTCCCAAAAAAAGGAGAGCACTGGAACGTACCGCAAGCATTCATGGATTTGGGATCTTCAATCTGCTCCGTAACATCACCGCAATGCGCAATCTGCCCAATGCAAAGCCAATGTAACGTCGCAAAAAATTTCTTGAACGGAACCGTAACGAAGAAGGATCGTACCGTTCAACGCTCGACAGAACGAATTCATGCTGAAAAGAAATTTCCAGATAGAATTTACCGCGGGCGAATCCTTTCACTTCTGCGAGAACAAAAGACGATCAAAGAATCAGCAATTGGACCACGAATCGATGAGACATTTGATGCGATTGCGGATCAAGAATGGGTACATGCGATGGTAGAAAGCTTGGTGAAGGATGGATTGGTGCATAGGAATAAAAAAGGTTTAAGCTTAGGAGAATAGAAACGACGGATCAAACTCCCCCAGC